>JADIMW010000077.1 GCA_017694415.1 Candidatus Caccoplasma merdipullorum | reverse complement strand
AACCTTAAGCCTTTTTTCCATGAGCTTCCTGTTTGGCGTGCTTCTGCCCGAGCCATATCGTGCGCGGCTTTGGTTATTCTGATTTTAATGCGTAAAAACAGATTTTCTTTCTTTGCGTTCAGAGCCGGCGTAACGGGGGTTCTTATGGGGTGGGCTGTTTTGTTCGGAATGGTTTCGGATATTAGTACGTATCTGATTGCTCTTGCGGGGTTCATGTTATGGTATTACGGCAAAAATTCCGCAACGGCCGCCGACAGGGTTGTTTTATGGTGCAACTTCTTCATTTTGTCTGTTATTCCGATTGATATTTTGTTTTCCAATACGGTTCAGGACTTTTTGTTTTACACGGTTACGCTCAACGTATGGATTTTCGCCGTAACGTGGCTGTGGATGCTTGCTTACTCTTTTTTCGGGAGTAAACGGGATCTTTTCTCGCAACACTCTTATCATCTTCCTTTATAATTTTTTTAAGGCAGAGGGGAAAGGAGTGCGTTTGTCTCCTGTTTTTCGCATCGGACGAACCGATATGCTTATCTCGCTTCACGGGCTTTGCTTTTATTAGTTGTTCCCGACTGGATGTTGAGGCGGATTTTTTTCGTATTGATTTTACAATTTAGTATCTTCGCAGCTTGTAAGAATCACCGAAAATTTTTCGACTAATGAAAACTAAACCTGCCATACCAAAGGGTACTCGCGACTTTATGCCTGATGAAACGGCTAAACGCAACTATATTTTCAATACTATAAATGATGTGTTTCATCTGTTCGGGTTTCAGGAGATTGAGACTCCGGCCATGGAGAATCTCTCTACTCTTATGGGGAAATACGGAGAGGAAGGGGATAAATTGCTGTTCAAGATTTTGAATTCGGGCGATTTCACTTCGGGTGCGGACAAGGCTCTTTGGGAGAGCGGCGACACGAACAGGCTTGCCGCGCAACTGTGCGAAAAGGGACTGCGCTACGACCTTACCGTTCCGTTCGCCCGCTTCGTGGTAATGCACCGCAACGAGATTGTGTTTCCTTTTAAAAGATGCCAGATACAACCTGTATGGCGTGCCGACAGGCCGCAGAAGGGGCGATACCGTGAGTTTTATCAGTGCGATGCGGATATTATAGGTTCGAACTCGCTGATGAACGAGGCGGAACTGATACTGATGATTGACGAGGTTTTTGCGCGACTGGGCATCAGGGTTGCGATAAAGATGAACAACCGCAAGATTCTTAGCGGCATAGCTGAAACCATAGGGCATCCCGACAAACTTACCGATATTACCGTAGCAATAGACAAGTTCGACAAGATAGGGTTGGAGAACGTAAACGAAGAGCTCCGCAACAAAGGGGTGGACGACAACGCCGTTGCCATGCTGCAACCTATAATTACGCTGCAGGGAGATAACGAGGCGAAACTTGCCACTCTGCGCAATACGCTCGCCGGTTCGGAAACGGGACTGAAAGGTATTGAGGAACTGGAAACCATATTGAACATGGTAGGCAACGGCAATTTGCGGGCGGCATTGGATATTGACCTTACTCTTGCCCGCGGATTGAACTATTATACGGGGGCGATATTCGAAGTGAAGGCTCTCGATGTCGTTATCGGCAGCATAACGGGCGGTGGCCGCTACGACAACCTTACGGGGGTGTTCGGCATGGACGGTGTGTCGGGCGTGGGTATCTCGTTCGGCGCAGACAGGATTTACGATGTCCTTAACCAGCTGGATCTTTATCCGAAGCAATCGCTTATGACTACGCGCATAATGTTCGTAAATTTCGGAGAGGCTGAAATAAAGGCTGCAATGGGGTATGCCGCAACGCTTCGAAAGGCGGGAATTAGCACGGAACTTTATCCTGAAAACTCGAAGATGAAAAAGCAAATGGGGTATGCCGACACGAAAGGGATTCCGTTTGTGGCTATTGTTGGCGGGGATGAAATGGTTTCCGGCAAAATTACCCTTAAGGATATGTCTTCGGGAGAACAGAAACAGGTTACTATTGATGAACTAATTGATATTGTAAAATGACGACATTTATACAGGCTACGAAGGAGGATATTCCGCTTCTTCACAGGCTCGGCGACAGAATTTTCAGACAGACATACCGTACCATGCTGTCGCAGGAACAGATTGAATACATGATAGACTGGATGTATTCGGAGGAAAACCTCGAAAAACAGATGGACAACAACAATGTGTTTTATATTGTGAAATACGACGGTGAGGCGTGCGGATATATAGGCATAGAGAATGAAGCCGACGGCCATTTTCACCTGCAGCGTCTCTACCTCGACGAGGCTTACAGGGGCAAAGGCATAGGCAGAGACATGATGGAAAAGATTTTCGACCATGCACGAAAGGCTTCGCCGTCGGGAGCAAGACTTGAACTTAATGTAAACCGCGACAACAAAACGGTGGAATTCTACAAGAAAATGGGGTGGAGAATTATAAAAAGCGGCGATTTCGATATAGGTAACGGCTTTTTGATGACCGACCACATTATGGCGATAGATGTTTAACTTAAAACACCGTACTGCATAATATACACAATCTGCAAGATACGGGGAGAATAAGGTTTAATTTATTTAGCACAACTGTTGAACTGCATATCTGCAATTATTGTAACTTTGCATTATACAACCATATAAACCAAAACTATTATGAAACGAATTTCATTGATGCTGATAGCCGTTATTGCATGTTTTATATCCGTGCAGGCTCAGACAAGCACTCCGACTCAAATAAAGGCCGGCGATACTATAAAGTTTAATGAACGGACCCATAACTTCGGCAATATTCAGGAAGCCGACGGCGACGTTACGTGCGATTTTATATTTACAAACATTGGAACAGAGCCTATTTCCATAGTAAAGGCTACAAGTACGTGCGGATGTACCGCCCCCACATATCCGAAAGCTCCGATAGCTCCGGGCGAACAGGGTACGATATCGGTAACATACCACGCCAAAGGGCGTCCGGGTCAGTTTACAAAAAACATAACTGTAACGGTTTTGGCCGGCGAAAGCACTTTTACCCAGATTCTGCAAATTAGAGGGGTTGTAATTCCCGAAGTCAAAAAATAACTGACGGGACGGCTCGGCAACTCAATTAATTCCGGTGTCGATGGCTTGCCTCTTTTTTACCGGTATTGCAAATTACGCAATAAAACGCCGTACTGTTTCGGCCGTCATGCTGTCGCTTGCATTGCAAGCTTTCGGCAGACCCGCTATCAACTTTATTGAAACAAGACACAACTTCGGCTATATAGCTGAAAGCGAAAAGGCCGTTTCACACCTGTTCCGTTTTACAAACAGCGGCGATTCGGCTCTTGTTATATATGGTATTGTAAGCGGGTGCGGATGTACCGCGGCCGACTATACTTCTGATCCTATTGCACCGGGCGACACGGGAACGGTTACGGTAACTTATATCGCCGAAGGGAATCCCGGCAGATTCGTAAAGGGGGTCAGGGTAAAATCGAACGCTCCACCCGGCGAAATGCTGCTTACGGTTGAAGGCACGATAATACGCGACGACAAGTTCAAAGCCGCAGGATATGTATGCAATATAAACGGACTGCGACTTACGGCGACAAGAATCGCATCGGGCAATATCGAACAGGGGAAAACGACATGCCACACCGTTAAGGCAATAAACGGCAGCGACATAGAGGTTGCCGTATCTTTCCCGCATATCGGGGTCAAAGCATCGGCAAAGGCCATACCGGAGAAGATTGCCCCCGGCAATGAAGCGGAAATAACGGTCTGCTACGAAACTTCGGGGATGTGGGGCGAAGAGACGGTTTCTGTCCCTATAACGGTAAACAACGGCGTTGAAAGCCGTACCGACACGATTGTCTGCCTTGCAAACGTAATGGAGGTGTTCGATTTCGCAACTGAGGAGGAACGCCTCGAAGCCCCGATAATAAACGTGGAACGGAGGGCGTTGAATTTTGGAGAGAGGGACAGGAAGGAAAAGACGACGGGAGAGATAAAAATATCGAACACAGGGAAACGGGTGTTGAACATCCGCAAGATAGAGACAAGTTCGGCATGTATATCGGCATCCGTCCGCAAAGACAGGGTAAAGAGCGGCGACACCACTTCTTTAACGGTAACGCTCTGCCCCGACAAATTGGGGAAAACGCAACATCTGCTCAACGAACGGATAAGGATAATAACCGACGACCCGGAGAATCCGGTAACTCAAATACAGATAACGGCATCATTCAGATAAAAGCTACCGAAAATGGAACATATAGAGAACGATGAGAAATTCGCCGGACTGAACGTGAACAGCGGCGTTGCGCAACAGCCTTCGATAAACCCGTACCTGAAACAGATGAAGAGGGTAAAACGCCGTCAGTACAGTGCGGAGGAGTATGCCGAAGGGATTCTTGCCGGCAACATAAGCCTGTTGAGCCAGGCCGTTACGCTTGTAGAGAGCAATCTGCCGGAGCATCAGGAAGTAGCGCAAAAGGTAATAGAACTCTGCCTGCCTCATTCGGGCAACTCGGTAAGAATAGGTATTACGGGCGTACCCGGCTCGGGAAAGAGTACCTCTATCGATTCGTTCGGCCTGCATGTAATAAACGGAGGGCATAAACTTGCCGTCCTCGCCATAGACCCGAGCAGCGAACGTTCGAAAGGTTCGATTCTCGGGGACAAGACCCGTATGGAAAGGCTCTCCCAAAGGAGGGAAGCCTTTATACGCCCCAGCCCGTCGGCAGGGTCGCTGGGGGGCGTCGCCCGCAAAACCCGCGAGACGATAATTTTGTGCGAGGCCGCCGGTTTCGATACGATATTCGTGGAGACCGTCGGTGTAGGCCAGTCGGAGACTGCCGTGCACTCGATGGTGGACTTCTTCCTGCTTATCCAGCTGGCCGGTACAGGCGATGAACTGCAGGGTATCAAGCGCGGCATTATGGAGATGGCCGACGGCATTGTAATAAATAAGGCCGACGGCAACAATATTGAAAAGTGCAAACTGGCTCAGGCGCATTTCAGAAATGCCCTGCACCTCTTCCCCCCTACTCCGTCGGGATGGACGCCGCAGGTTCTTACATACTCGGGGTACTACGATATAGGTATCGACGAGGTATGGAAAATGATTGACGACTATATGGCTTTTACAAAAGGGAACGGTTATTTCGATTTCCGCAGGCGCGAACAGTCGAAATACTGGCTTACGGAGACTATCGAGGAACAACTTAGGGCTCACTTTTATCAGAACCCCGAGATTGCCCGCCTGCTTGCCGAAAAGGAACGCGCCGTGCTGAATGCCGAAGAGAGCCCGTTTACGGCAGCCCAGATTATTCTGGACAGGTACTTCGGTATGATGAATAAAAACTGAACATCTTCTGGCTCATAGCCGCTTTTAATATAAAGGATGTGCGGAAACTGTTTCTCGCACCTCCTTTATATATATTATAATAATGTTTTGCAGCGTCAGAAACGGCGGGCGTCGTATGCCTGCTTGAGGTTTTTCATCGCCTGCTCTATTATGCTGCGGGGCGAGGCGGCATTGAGCCGCATCCACCCTTCTCCGCCGGGACCGAACATTACGCCTGTGTTTAACCCGAGGTGCGCATCGTTCGCGAAGAAGGATTCTATATCGCTTTGTGAGGCAAGTCCCAACTCGCGACAGTCCAAGAATATGAGGAACGAGGCTTCGGGGTTCATTGCCTTTATTTTGGGGGTATTGTTTTTAAGGAAGTCGTCGATGTACGATATGCTTCCTTTTACGTATTCGAGCATCTGCCCGAGCCATTCTTCGCCTTCGGGCGAATAGGCGGCGGCAGCGGCAGCATAGCCGAATACGTTTCCGCCTCCTATATGGTTGTTGTCGAGGTACGAAAATATCTTTTCGCGCAGCTTGTCGTCGAAGACTATTACCTGCGACGATACTACGCCGGGCAGGTTGAAAGTTTTCGTCGGTGCCATAAGGGTTACGGCATTGTTGCGGGCTGCGGCAGAGACGGCTGCGAACGGAAGGTGGCGGAGGGGCGGGAATGTCATGTCGGCATGTATTTCGTCGCTTATGACCAATGTCCCGTTCTTTGCGGCGATGTCGGCAAGACGCGAAAGTTCGCCTTCGCTCCAAACGCGACCTCCGGGATTGTGCGGGTTGCAGAGTATGATGAGCTTGCATCCGGGCATGTCGCGCTCCATGGCTTCGTAATCCATAACGTAACGTCCGTCTTCTATTTTCAAACGGTTGTTTACGACTTGACGCCCGGTGGCTTCGGTTACTTGACGGAACGGATGATAGACGGGCGGCTGTATCATCACCTTGTCGCCGGGGGAAGTAAGGGCGTTCATCAGCATATATATCCCGGGTACTATACCGGGGATATAGTGTATCTCTTCGCGCTTCAACTCCATTCCGTAACGACGCTTCGACCAGTCGATGAACGAGCGGAAATATTTTTCATCGGGAACGGTGTATCCGAGTATTCCCTGTTGCATCTTGGCGTTTATCGCTTCCATTATGAACGGCGGGGTACGGAAATCCATGTCGGCAACCCACAACGGCAGCAAGTCGTCCCTGCCCCACAGTTTAGTTTCGGTATCGTATTTGAGCGATTGTGTTCCGCGTCTCTCTACTATTTCATCAAAATCGTACTTCATTTCACTCCTGTTTTTTATATATGTCCTTTTTCTGTTGTATGCGTGTGTGTATCCGCCTTTTTGCCTACTCTTCGCCGTCGGGGAGCGGGAGGGGCTTTGACTGGTCGGGCTTTACTCCTAACTTTACGAGCTGACGCGCCGATACGGCTATGCTCTGCCGCCCGTCGTGGAGCTTTTTCTTTGCATCGGCAAATTTGCCCTGCACTTTTGCAAACTGCTCTTCGAGATCTGTTACTATTTTATAGAACTCGCCTACCCGAGCCAGCATGTTTTCGGCGGCCTTTACTATGTCGTCCATGTTTTTCTGCTGCTCTACCTGTATCCAGAAGTTCTCTATCATCTTCAACAGCGAGAAGAGCGACAGTTCGCTGGTTATTATTATCTTGTTGGAATAGGCTTCGTACCAGAGCGACGGCTCGGCCTCGCGCATCAACTGGAAGGCTCCTTCGTTGGGAATGAACATTACGCAATAGTCGAGCGTGCTGCGTTCGGCTTCCTTGCGGTATGCCGCATAGTTCTTGTCGGTTAGTTCCTTAAGGTGCGACTTTATGCTGGCTATGTGCTGCCGCAAAGCCATTTTGCGTTCATCGTCGGTTTCGGCGTTGCACCAGTCGGCGTATGCGGTAAGCGAGACTTTGGAATCGATTATAAGGTCCTTGCCGGGATATTTTACTATCACGTCGGGTATCATCTTGCGGTTGGTGTCTTCGTTGCGGACGGGACGCCCCATGCGGTCGCGTATCATGTCCTGACAGATAAACTGCTCGCCTTCTTTCAACCCGCTGCGCTTGAGTATGTCGCCGAGTATCAGCTCGCCGTATATTCCCTGTGTCTTGTTTTTGCCGCGCAACGCTTCGGCCAGTTTGTTGGCTTCGTTGCCTATCTCCATCGTGCGCTCCATCATGGAACGGATTACGGCATCGAGCGAGGCTTTTTGTTCTACGCCTTTGTCGCGGGCTTCTTTTATGCCGGCTTCGACCTTGGTCATCTGCTCTTTCAGCGAGTCGATAAGGGGCGAAAGCTGCTGCTTGTTCTGTTCGCCGAGTTCGAGCGACTTGCTTTTCAGCAACTCGGCCGACAGTTCGCGGAACTCGCCTTTTACTATTTCGAGCTGCGCGGCGAACTGCTTTTCCTGTTCGCGGAACTGCGCCTCTTTTGCTTCGGCTACTGCTTTCGAGGCATAGTTCTCGGCTATTGCGGTATTGTATTTTTCGGTTATGTCGGCGAGTTTTGCGGTTACTGCCGAGAGTTCGTCGGCAAGACGCCCGTTCTCCTTGTCCTTGACGGCAATAAGCGCATCGCGCCCACGTACCAGCAGAAACGAGAGGGAGATTCCTATTGCCAGACCTATTATTATTCCTATTGCCAGTTCCATGTTTGTACTATATGCGGAGTGTTTCCGATTGCGAATTTAGCATAAAATCGGGAAAGATATATGCGGTGCGCCGGAATAAAACAGTCATTTATTACTCGACTGCAAATGCGGATATATACGATAATCCGCCAGCTCCGAAAAACGGAACAGGCGGATTTCACTGTGTCGTATGCAATACTCTGCCGCAAGCAGTATTGCAAGAGTTGTTTTTCTTAACACTGTATTCCTTGCCACCGCTGCTTTTCCCGGCAGCAATGCGTACAGGAGAATACTACCTTTTTATCATGCGGAGACGCTCGGCGCCTGCCGTTACCACGTATATCCCGGACGACAGATCCGTTACGTCGATTACGGTACGGTCGCCGACCGACTGCACGGATTTCACCTTCATCCCGTCTATGGTGTAAACGGCTATTTCCGTGCCGCTTTCACTCCCTGCCACCGTTACGGTTGAGTTTGCCGGTACGGGATAGAGCTTTATGCTCTGCTCAGTCGCGTCCTGTATCTCTTCCACTCCGCTGGTTGTGATAAAGTTTTTCGGAACGAACCACCCGTAACGATACGAACTTTCATCCATATCGTACTCCCACGGATAAATCGAGGGGTCGCCTTCGAAATACATACGCATTCCTGCCGCATCTTGTCCGGGTATGCCGAATACGCTTAATGCCGATTCTACATTTTCCTTATCTAAATCTTCATTGGTTGTATATGCCGCAGCCATACCAGCTGATATTATAATCACGGCCATCGCCATTATATATCTTTTCATATTGTTTCTGTTTTATCGGTTATCTGTTCTTTTATTAATATCTGTTTTCTCCGTCATCAAAGCCAAAGTATCGGCTTCGAACCTGTTATCTTGCCGGTTATCGTACCTGTTGCAGAACCGTACGCTACTGTCAGGTTGAATGTTACGGTATTGTTCGAGAGATTAACCTCTATTGTTCCTCCGGTTATTTCGCAAACCGTTGCTCCCTTGTTGTTGGGGAACGTTACTGAACCGTTGAAATCAACTCCTGCAGTATGTGTTCCGGCTCTGGAAAGTATGTCTGTATCGAGTGAGAATGTATAGTAGTCGCTCGAACCGGATTCGGTATCTACCCAGAATTCCAAGTTACCGTCATATACTACATAGTAGTCGCTCGGGAGGGTACTCAGGTCGGCACTGATGTCGAGTGTCTTAACCTCTATCGTCCTCTGGTCGGATGCATACGAATTATAGTCGTCTTTTATTTCTACTATAATATCGGCTTTTCCTTCTGCCTTAGCCAATATGTTTCCTTGTGCATCTACCTCTATAACATCCGGACGGGAAGACCTCCATGTGTACTGACTTTCATCTACTGTATAGTTGGCTCTCAACAGTTTTTTAATAGTGTAGGTATCGCCTACATACATGGTAGAGGGAGCATTTGTTATCTTCAACGGTTTGGTAGCATTTTGGTCAAGTCTCAGCTTTGCAGTTACAGTCAGGATGTCGCTCTTCTTGTTACCTTCCGGACCGGCTTCCGCCTTAACTTTTATTGTCCCTGCCTTGGATATATTCAACTGATATCCACTCGTACCTTGCGATATGTCTGCCAAATCTGCACCTTCTATTATGGAATACTCTATCGGCCATGCCACTAACGATGAAACAGGGTCCATTGCAGCCTCGAGAGGCACTGCAGCAACAGAAGTTTCAATATTATCGAAATCGAATTCAAATGTTACTGAATTTACCAGGAACGATTCCCTGTCGGCAACAGTTACAGTTGCCGTAATGGTCTGATTCAAATACTCGGCATATATTCCTCCCAACTCGCCTTGCGGATTGTAGACGTTAAAGTTTATTACAGCCGTACCGGGTACACCTGAAATCATATACTTAAAGTCGGTATAGTTGCTGTCAATCTCACGTCCCACCTCAATGCAAACGGGATCGCCGCTTTGCGTTATCTTCCAGTCGATATACTTGGCCCGGGTATCGGGCGATATATCGTGATATACGCGGATTGTAAACGTCGACTCATCGCTGAACACCAACTTGCTTGTGATAAACGTCATTTCCGTCGGCGGGATGGTATATGTGTTGGGTCTTGTAAATGAAATATATACCCTGTCGTAACGCTTTCCGTCATCTATATATACACTTGTCCACAACTCATCACCGTATACATTTAGCGTTATTACTCCGTCCCCTATCTCGCTGCCTGCATATACCGGGACAGATACGCTATATGTCCCGTCTGTATTAGATGTTACCGTCGGCATTCCGAACATAATGCTCCCTGTTCCTTCGTATTTGTAATTTTTTGCATCCCTGACTTTATCCAGTACTTCCTGTAAAGGCTCTTGCCCGCCCTCTACATATAAATTGAATGTCATATTACTGCTACTGCTTATATCCATCAAAAGGGCTTTCGCATCGACAATATCATCGCCCGGGTTTGACGGATCGATAGTGGTAAATGACAGGTATGTATTGTATCCTACATAAACGGGGACTGTTTTCGAGCGACCTCCTACTTCTGCCTTAAACAGCAGTTCTTCGGCTTTATCGCCTGCCGTAAATGTTATCTCGTACTTGGTAAAATCGGAATAGGAAGATGGTACTTCTTCCATCGAGTATTGCGTCAACACCTCATTTCCACTGCCATCCAATCGGGTCAAAGAGGTTTCAACTTCGTATTGAGATAAAGAGTTATGTACACTTAAATATATGCTATTACTGCCGTTTACATTCATTTTAACCTCATTTGCCGATATTCCCATTTTTTCGGATACAGTTACACGTATGTTTTCTCTACACGATGAACTGGAAACCATTATATCTGCATAGCCTGCGGCTTTGGGCGTAAGTTTCAACCTACACGTTGTTTCATCATCACATATCAATTCTACTGCAACAACATCAGGAGAGTCGTTTGACATATTCAATGAAACTCCTTCTTTTTTAGTTAGATTGATATATTGCGGTTCATCGTATATATCAAGCCCGATATAGTTCTTCTCTAAAGAAAAATCGTAATCGGTCGAG
This sequence comes from Candidatus Caccoplasma merdipullorum, assembly GCA_017694415.1. Taxonomy (GTDB): domain Bacteria; phylum Bacteroidota; class Bacteroidia; order Bacteroidales; family G3-4614; genus Caccoplasma_A; species Caccoplasma_A merdipullorum. The sequence continues at coordinate 5,090 of JADIMW010000077.1, read as the reverse complement.
TATATATTGGGGATACGGCGTATCTGCAACTCAACGGGGAATGAAGGGGTGCCTGTCCACGGATTTTCTTCTGGTACAGGCAACAAGCGGGGGTATCCTGTTCGGCGGAAGTCGGTCCACGCTTCATACCCTCCGTTGGGGAACATTGCTATCCATTTCTGGGTGATTATCTTCTCGAGTTTGGTCTCGTCGGAATCCCCGTCATTCCATGCTACGCCAATCTCTATTCGTCCGGGGCAACTGTTTTCGCCTACATAATAATCGATATAGTCTATCTCGTTGCCGTTCTTATCCTTAACCGTTTCGGTACGGGCAAGGTATTCGTCTAAACCTGCTGATACTCCATAACGGTTGAATACGGCTCTGATTCCGGCCTCATAATACTGTTGCGCGCTTCCGCCTATACCCCAGCGCAATGCTGCTTCGGCCTTGAGGAACAATACTTCTTCCTTGCAGACCCATGTGGGACGGATAAATTTAACTGAAGGACTTACTTCGGAAAAATTATAATACCCCGCTCCCTGGGTTTTAATTTCCATGCTTACGCCCTGACGGATACCTACGTAGTCCTTTCCGGCTGCCAACATCGACACGCCGGTTATCTTGTCGTTTATACGACCGGAGTTAGTTGTAAAGAACACTTCTATCAGCGGGTTTCCGAGTCGTTTCATTGCATTTTCGATAGAAGCGTTCATTCGGGCATCCGCCCAACCGTCTTTTGACGCCGATATGAAATATGCCGGGTGAATATCTGTTCCACTAATCCACGTCGGGCCAAAATCGTCATCAAGCACACCTGTTCCGGACAACGCTTCGGTTGCCACCTGCTGTGCCAATGTCGGGTCGGGTTTTGCCAGACACATCGCCAGACGGAGTTTTATCGTGTTTGCCAATTTAACCCAGTTCCGCCAGTTGTACCCGGAATATGCGGCTGTCGCTGTTCCTTGTGCAAGGTCGTTGCCTTCGATGGCTTGCAATGTCGCGGCATCAGGCTGTTCCGTTTCAAGTGTCGCTATCGCCTCGTCGAGGTCGGCCAGTATCATTTCATAGGCTTCTTGTTGAGACTGATAAGTCAAAGGGCGCGTAGGCTTCAAATTACGACTGTCTATGTATGATATTGCTCCTTTCACGTTTGTTGCACGTAAAGCCGTCATACCGTAAACTATCTGCGCTATCGCCTTGTATTCGGGGTATCCTAACTGTTCGGCAAATGTATAGGCATTATAAAGCTCGGCGGTCGGACCTATACTTCCGGCAGAGGAATAGTAGTCGTTAGGCCATGAGTACGTAAACGGCAGAGGTCCACCATACTGGAATGTGGAGCGGTTTACTGTAAAATATCCGGCAAATACGTCTACCGAGTTGGTATTGGTGTACTGATATTCATGTGCCGCAAAAGATATAGCATCCGACAATGCCGATTTAAGTTCTTCCGTAACAGTAGTAATACTTGGTGTACTTTGCGCATGTACCGTATTTAACGGAAGTATTGCAACCGCCGCTATAGCCAACGGTTTCAATAATGAATAAAGTAAGGTTTTTTTTCTCATAATATTTATTTTACAGTGGTTTGTTTTTTACTGCAACCGCCCTTTTATCGCTTTAAGGTTTTATTCTTTTATGACAAAAAAAGAGCGAGAACCTGTTTCAAACTCATTTGTTCACTTAGGTTCTCGCATTACCCGAATCCTCAAATAAGTAAAACCGGTTCACGCCCCTATACGAGGTATGAACACGCAATAAACTGTATTTGATGGATTCGATTAAATTTGCGAGATTTAAGTGAATCAAATAATCAGTTGTGCATGTATATCTTTTATTCTTCTATTTTATTTGTTTCCGTCCTTCTTTTTTCTGTTTTTTAAGTTTGATCTGTTTTTTAACAGCGTCAAAGTTATATATATTTTTGTAAACAAAAAATTCCATCTGCCGAATTTTGTTTATTCTTATATAGACAGTGGCTACATCTGTTTTAAATATTCAAATTCTGTATTAATGTCCCGGACTTTCCAAAAGTTAAAAACCCGGCCTGCCGTATGGCAAACCGGGTTGGATAATGTTTGGGGCACGTGTTCCTGCCCTGCTCTTTTTAGAGGCTGTCGCCGAAATCGGCGCGGAACTTGTCGGCGAGTTTCTGCTGCCAATCGGATGTGGGCGCCAATCGTCCGAAGAAGAAGCGGAGTACTGCCGGCTCTTCTACGAATTTGAGGCCGCCTACCAAATTACGGTTGTCGTACAGCCATTTTACGCGGTCTATCGCATATTCTATCTGCGACAGGGTATATACGCGGCGGGGTACGGCCAAACGCAACAGTTCGAGTTCGGCATAGCGTTCTGTTCCGTCGGGTTCGCGCTGCTCGGAGATTGAACCGCGCTCCATTCCGCGTACTCCTCCTGCAATGTAGAGGGCTGCTCCGAGCGCTCCTGCGGGGTACTGGGTATGTGGTATGTGCGGTACGAATTCGGATGCGTTGAGGTGGCATCCCAATCCTCCGGCCGGGGTTACTACGGGTACGCCGTATTTTACGAGTTCGTTTACCATGTATTCGATAAACATCGGGCCTTGCGATATTATATCTTCGTCCATAGTCTCTTCGAGACCTACGGTGATTGCTTCCATCTCGCGCACCGACATTCCTCCGTATGTGAGGAAGCCTTCGTACAACGGGATAAATTCTTTCATCTTCAGACACAGTTCTTCGGTGTGCGTGCAGATTCCTCCTCCGCGTGCGAATCCGAGTTTGCGTGCCGAGAAGTAGATTATATCCATGTTGTCGGCTATCTTGCGGGTTATTTCGCGAATGGTCATGTCCTTGCAGGCTGCCTCGCGTACCTTTATAAAGTAGAGGTTGTCTTGCAGAAGGGATGCGTCGAGTACGGAGAGGATTCCGTATTCTTTACATATTGCCGCTACTTCGAGCATGTTCTCGAGCGACAACGGCTGTCCTCCGACGAGGTTTGTCCCGGCTTCGATACGGATAAACGGTATGCGCTCTACGCCGACTTCTTCAATCAACGCACGCAGACGGGGTATATCGAAGTTGCCTTTGAACGGGGAGTCGCTGGTGGGTTTCAACCCTTCGGCTACGATTACTTCTTCTACTGTTCCGCCCAGACGGGTTATGTGCGCCTTGGTGGTGGTGAAGTGGAAGTTCATCGGGATTACGTACCCGGGGTTTACGAATGCTTCGGCAAGTATGTTTTCTGCGGCACGTCCCTGATGGGTGGGAAGGAAATATTTTGTGCCGAATATTTCGGTGAGTTTGCTCGTAAGGCGGTTGAATGTCTCGGAACCGGCATAGCTGTCGTCGGCTATCATCATGGCTGCCTGCTGACGGTCGCTCATTGCGTTCACGCCGCTGTCGGTGAGCATGTCCATATATACGTCGCGGTTCTGCAACAGGAATGTGTTGTTGCCTGCTTCGTTCATATATTTTACTCGGTCTTCTACTTTGGGGAGGAACAGTTTCTGTACTATCCTCACTTTGTGCATCTCCAACGGAATGTCGGGTGTCTTGTAAAATTTTACTTTTGCCATCGGTTTATATTCTGTTCTCTTTATTTGTATATTATCACTTTAGTTTTGTTTTTTTTATTTACAAAACCCCGCAAATATATAGATTATATTCGACTGGTCAAATGTTTATGTACGGTTAGTATCGTATTATTAATACAACACGCTGAATATCAACTGATTAATATTTTTAAATTTTTATCTATGGCATTATTTTCCAGACGCTTATGTTTTTTTTGTTTGGGGTAATGCCGTTTTTTATTTTCGCTTTACAGGCGGCAATAATCATCGGCTTTTACGTTCTTATGCGCACGCTCGCGGTTACGGTGATAACGTTTGGGGGTATATGTGGAATTTGTTTTTATGGCAAAAAATAATATCTTTATGGTGTAAAAATGGCGTTTTGCCTTGTTTTATTGCATAAATTTGAGTGTTTTGCGATTTTTATTTTGTTTTGGCTTGCATTGTATATAAAAATTTATCGTACCTTTGTAGTCGCAAAATGAAGTTATCAGATTTTTATTTATAGAACCTTTAAAAGTTTAAAGCAATGATTAAAGTAGGTATTAACGGTTTCGGACGTATCGGACGCTTGGTTTTCCGTGCTGCCCAAAAAAGAAATGACATTTTGGTAGTTGGTATAAACGACCTTATCGATGTTGAGTACATGGCTTACATGCTTCGTTATGACACGATGCACGGACAGTTCGACGGTACCATAGAGATAAAGGACGGCAAACTCGTTGTTAACGGAAACGCTATCCGCGTAACTGCAGAGAAAGACCCCGCCAACTTGAAATGGGACGAAGTAGGTGCTGAGTATGTTGTTGAATCCACAGGTCTTTTCCTTACCAAAGAAAAAGCTGAGGCTCACATCAAAGCCGGTGCTAAACGTGTTGTTATGTCGGCTCCGTCGAAAGACGATACTCCGATGTTCGTATGCGGCGTAAATACCGATACATATGCCGGACAGCCCATAGTTTCGAATGCTTCCTGCACAACTAACTGTCTTGCTCCCATAGCTAAAGTTTTGAACGACAAGTTCGGTATAACCGACGGTTTGATGACCACCGTTCACTCTACAACTGCTACACAGAAAACCGTTGACGGTCCTTCGATGAAAGACTGGAGAGGCGGTCGTGCCGCTTCCGGCAACATCATCCCGTCTTCTACAGGTGCTGCTAAGGCTGTCGGTAAAGTTATCCCGGCTCTTAACGGTAAACTGACCGGTATGTCGATGCGTGTTCCGACCCTCGACGTTTCTGTTGTCGATCTTACTGTAAACCTCGCAAAACCGGCTTCTTACGCTGAAATATGCGCAGCCATGAAAGAGGCTTCCGAAGGCGAACTCAAAGGTATCCTCGGATACACCGAAGATGCTGTTGTATCTTCCGACTTCCTCGGTGATACCCGCACTTCTATCTTCGATGCTAAAGCAGGTATTGCTCTTACCGATACTTTCGTTAAGGTTGTATCGTGGTATGACAATGAAATCGGTTACTCCAACAAAGTTCTCGATCTCATCTGCTGCATGGAAAAAGTGAAATAACAATATCAGTTTTTGATTAAAGGTTAT
>JADIMW010000076.1 GCA_017694415.1 Candidatus Caccoplasma merdipullorum | reverse complement strand
TAGAGATATAAGGAATTACAAGCCGCTTAATCTTTTTCCAGACAAAAGCCTTATAAGGGATATCTCTTTTCGTAGCATTATAAATATACCCGCTCGTAAAAATGAAAAAGGGCATATGAAAAGAGTATATGAACCTGTGGATAATAGTATACCAGTCGGGGGCATTATCAGGATGATAATGTCCGATAACTACAAGTATTATGCAGATGCCTTTTGCTATATCACATAAGAGGAGTCGCTCTTTCATGTACATTTAAATCTTTGGCTACAAAGATAGTGAAAGGCGAGAGCAGAAGCAAAACTTTCGTTATGGTTATGCCGAGCCTCATCCTGTCTTCGATGTCAGTCAAAGGCAGTGAAAGGCGAGAGCAGAAGCAAAACTTTCGTTATGGTTATGCCGAGCCTCATCCTGTCTTCGACGTTAGTCAAAGGCAGTGAAAGGCGAGAGCAGAAGCAAAACTTTCGTTATGGTTATGCCGAGCCGCATCCTGTCCTCGACGTTAGTCAAAGACAGTGAAAGGCGAGAGCAGAGGAGGGTAACCCTTCGGATTACATCATATGGCTTTTGGGATACCCTCCTGTATTACATTTCTTGTCAAAGAACCTATGTTATCAGAAAAAAGTCTGTTATTTGACAATGACTTTTTCGCCGTCGTTCGTGACATATATACCCTTTTGAGGGTTCATTACGCGCTGTCCGTTCAAATCGTAGTATATTTTTTCTGCCGGTTTATCATCCACAACCCGTTCAGAGGAGATAGAGGTAGTCTCTCCGTAAAAATCGAGCAGGAATACGCTGCTCTGATATATCGCCGATTGAGGTAAATATACCCTGTTGCAGTTTATTCTCGTTTCATCGGGATTGACAAGATAAAAACCGATTCCGTCATTTCCCTGTTTCAGGATGTAACTGCCATCCTCGAGTTCGGAGCGAAAGGTAGTCCCCTGTAACAAATTGGTAAATTCGGTTTGTGGAGCATCATATATTGTCGGTGCTATTCCTTTCCAGCCATTGGAGTCTGCGAAAATCAGGCAGATGTTTTATTGAGAAATTCTCAAATTTTGCCTCGAAACCGTTACCGTCAGGGCAGGCACCCATTATTCCCACCATAACAGGGTGATTGTCTTGCAACCACGCATTGCGCATCATCGTGTACACCCTGTCATCGAAAGAATAGAAGATTTCCACGGCATCCAGTCGGCGTACAGCCTTTATCCATACATATTGGACAGGTTTGTCCAACGGTATGATGCTCCAGTCGCTGGTATGGTGAGTAACTACGGTACTGAGGTTGTATTTCCCGTCCACGAACTCGATACCGGCTTTTATGTAGTTTTCGTGGTCGATACGCAGCATCAGTCCCGACTGGTCGAAACGAGTCTTGTAATCGCCCGATATTTTCACCTTAACCTCAAACTCGCCGCCACGTAATGTGTAAAGGAACGGAGCATCGTCCACGGTAAAGCCGTAATGCGAAATGCGCCAATAATCGCTTTGGGGAGTAACGTGCATTGAAAGAGTGTTGTCTTTAATTTCCCATTGCTCAGGTTCATTGAACCACTGCATCTTCTCTAATGATTGTGCCATGCCTGTAACAGAAGCGGCAATCAGCATCCCGCTTAATAATAACTTTTTCATTAACATACCTTTTTAATGCGATAATATTTAAAGTTAAGCAACAAAAATTCAAGATAGCCGACGGCTTGAGCATGATCTATTATGTCCGCTCCGCATTAAGCAATTATAACCGGCAGTATCCGTTTTTATTTGTTGTAAATAATCATCCAATTAGTTTACCTTTGCAAAAGTAGGTTAATGGGTTATATATGACAATGATTATAAATAACCATTTTGTTGCTGTCAGGTGAATACAAAAGAGATACTGAATAAGGAATTTTCAAAGCAGGATTTTAACGGCGAGTTGCAGAGCCGGGAATTGTTGAACACGTACAAGGTTATTGCGTGCAACTATGCACGGATGGAGAACGCCATTGCCGTATTGAGCGATTTGCGCAATAATGTCAGCTATATATATTACGGCAAATTTTCACAAATGCTGGGAATGAACAAGGAGATTAAAGATGAAGTTGTACGCTCGGTATGGGAGGAAAATATTTTCAATAGGGTTCATCCCGACGATTTGGCGGATAAGCACGTGCAAGAGTTGTGTTTTTTTAATTTTGTCAAACGGCAGCCCGTAAATAAGCGCAACGACTATTATTTAATAAGCAACCTTCGCATGAAAAACAGCCGAAACAGCTATATTCCCGTCTTGCACCGTATGTTTTATATTTCAACATCATCCAACAAATCTCTCTGGCTTGCATTATGTCTTTATAGTCCCATGCTGTTTGATTTTACCGTTAAATGTATGATAGTGGATTCCTCAAACGGCCAAATGAAGGAACAGGAAAAGCATGACGGCATACAGATACTCTCCAATAGGGAAAAACAAATTCTGAGCCTTATAAACAAAGGTTTGATAAGTAAGGAAATAGCACAGATATTATGCGTCAGCGTCAATACGGTCAGCAGACACAGACAAAAAATCTTGAGCAAATTAAAAGTGAAAAATTCAATTGAGGCCTGTCGCTTTGCAAAAATCCTTAAGTTGATATGATTATTGCTATGCCGTTCCAATATGGTTTATCACACAAGCTTCCGAATATTCCAAAAGCGTAAAAACCTCTATCTGCCTTCCCCGTTTTTTCTCCGCCCATGTAAAAGTGCAACGAATCATATATGTGTCCGTGAAGATTTCTCAGAATAAACGTTTCAACAGATTCACCTTTTACATATATCCGCATGGCACGTTGTCAAATCGTACCAACTAAATCGATAATCGAAAGAATCAGTACAAAACTATTATTGTATAACCTGTTTTTATTCGCGATTATAATAGCGTAATACCGTATTTTTTTCATCTTTCCTAAAGAATTATATCGAAATAAAAAACTCCTCTCTTTAATTTTTTTAAGTAAAAGGACTATCCGCTATCCAATTGTTACTTATTTGTTTTATAAATTGGCAAATTGATATTGAAACGGAATACTAAAAAGAAAAAAGTATTTACATGGGTATATTCTGATTGCTGTTTGTCTATTTTTGCCGGCAAAATAAAACAGATTGTCGTTATAAAATATAGAAATTATGCAAAAGAGATGGATTATTTTATTTGCAGCCCTGTTAATATTAAGTCTGTTGGGGCTTGTATATTCCGATTCGGAAGGGGTTTTTACCGACCTTGACCCGAACCTGAACTTTGCCGATGTGGCATGGATGATAACAGCAACAATTTTCGTGCTGATGATGACACCCGGACTATCGTTCTTTTACGGTGGTATGGTACGGGCAAAGAATGTAATATCAACAATATTGCAGAGCTTTATCGCCATGGGTATAATCAGCATAATATGGGTCTTTTTCGGTTTCAGTCTGGCGTTTGGCGACGATGTGGGACATTTCATCGGAAATCCGGCAACATTCTTCATGTTTAAAAATGTGGGAGATGCAACATATCCGTTGCTTGCACCCACCATACCTCTTGCGCTATATGCTCTTTTCCAGATGAAATTCGCCATAATAACCCCGTCCCTGATAACAGGCTCATTCGCGGAGCGGGTACGTTTCTCGGCATATCTCGTCTTCATGATACTGTTCTGTGTCTTTGTCTATTGTCCGTTGGCACATTGGACATGGCATCCCGACGGCTTTTTGCGACAAATGGGCGTTCTCGACTTTGCCGGCGGAATAGTAGTACATGCCTCTTCGGGAGTAGCCGCTTTAGCCGGGGCTATATTCCTCGGTCGCAGGAGGGAGTCGGGCCGACCGGCCAACGTGCCGTTTGTAATGCTGGGTGCGGCAATGCTCTGGCTCGGGTGGTTCGGTTTCAACGCAGGTTCGTCCCTCGCGGCCAACTCAACAGCCGTAAAAGCATTTCTCAATACCAATACAGCATCGGCGACAGCAATGATAACATGGGTGGTATTTGACTGTTTGCGAGGTCGGAAACCCTCGGCTATGGGGGCAGCCGTAGGTGCCGTCGTAGGGTTGGTTGCCATAACCCCGTCGGCAGGATATGTATCGGTTGGAGAAAGCATATTCATATCATTCGTTACCACGTTAATATGTAACATGGCCGTAACATGGAAAAACAAAAGCAATTCGTTCGATGATGCGTTGGATGTATTCCCAACACATGGAGTAGGAGGTATCGTCGGTTCCGTAATGACGGGCATATTCGTATATGACGCCTCCTCAGGCATGACATGGTCTCAGAACTTCATGCACCACCTGCTTGCCGTATTGATAGTTTGCGCCTATACGTTTGTAGTAACATTCATACTCTATTGGATAACCAACAAGATGATACCCATGAGAGTATCGGCAAGCAGCGAGCGAATAGGGCTCGACAGAAGCGAACATGACGAGGAGTATGGTGTGGAAATCGACAGGGAACTGGCCGAATACTCATCATCACATACCGATAAATAACAATATGGGCAGTATTTGATTACCACGTATAAACAATCCCGTGCGGCGGATATCCAATAAACCGCCGCACGGCTTTTTATACGGTATCCATGTATAAAAAATGATGAAACACCGAAGTTGTCGAACATGTAATAATAAAAAAATGTAAAACGTATGGCTTCTTCATAAATAAAAATTTACTACTTTTGTACCGTTGAATATAAATATTCAATGCACATAGTAATTATAAGGCGTTAAGTCTTGCCCCTTAATCAGAAATCTGGAAAATTTGAAATCAGCGTAAGTTTTCTATATATAATTTGCATATAATCAACGTTTTATTATTTTCACTCCTTTGATTAAGAAATAATATAGAAACAGAACCGTCAATTAAAGCAAATTCAGACCTTTTCAATTTTCATTAGGTTTCATTCCCTTCACTTGTTTGCACAAGAAAGGAGTTCGAACCTTACCGTGTACAACTCTTCGCTCTGCACCAAGAGACATTGATTGGTAAACATACTTGCAGCCAAAAAAGAAAAACTCCCGATATCTCTTCAGCCTGTGCTTCCTTTTTATTGGCAACCAAAACCGCTTTTACCGTAATAACCATAGGCATACTGACAAGCAAATATGCCTACCTAAATATAGTTTACTTTGATTTAGCATATATATAAGCTAATGGACTAAACTAAACTGAATTTTCGTAGCCTCTAAAACGGCATCGAAGCGTCTCAATACAATCATCGGGAGAATCACTTTACGGTAATCCCCCTTGTTATATACGTTTACAAGAACATCGTTAGCAATATTCCATATAAATGAGACCAGTTGGTTATGTTGTATCTGTGTCATATCGTTTATTAGTCTTTTAAGCATCCAATAGGAACCACATAAACTCCGTCTGCACGTCGATAGGCAAATTTTCCTGTAGCCGTCAATACCATTAAGAAAGACGGGGCTTTCATTTTATCCGTATCTATCTTTGCAGCCAATGTTTTTAAGGTAGTTGCGCCTTGCTCTATAAGTTGGTCTCCGCCAAGTTTTATTTCGATAAGGCCAAATTTACCATTGCGCAGATGAACAACTGCGTCACATTCGAGGCCGTACTTGTCTCGAAAATGATAAACTTGTCCATCTAAAGCGCTCGCAAATACGCGTAAATCCCGGATGCAAAGCGTCTCAAACAACAACCCCATTGTATTCAGATCATTAATCAGGTCCTTGGGGCCAAGACCCAAAGCAGCAACAGCAATTGACGGATCAACAAAGTACCTGGTATCAGATGTCCGAATAGCTGTCTTTGAGCGCAGATTAGGATTCCATGCAACAGAATCTTCTATGACAAAAATTTTTTTCAGAGCGTCAATATAAGAAGTAACTGTTTTTACATCCGTTGATTCCTCATCATTCACTCGCATATCTTCTACAATAGTACTGATGGGAGCCTGAGAACCTTGATGCCGAGCATATGAACGCATCAATCGTTTTGCCCGTTCTTGATTGCGTCGAACGCCATCTACTCGAGAAATATCCGAACGCGTCACAGCGTCATAATAGTATTTCACTTGATCCAGCGCAATATCTCCTGTTTGCAATGATGCACGAGGCCACCCACCACGACAAATTAAAAAAGCAATATCATCAAGCGACAATTTGTTGATTCCCATTATATTATCTGGAGTTTCAAACATCCCCTCCAAACTCACTTCTCCAGAAGATTCCCCCGACTCGTATAAACTCATGGGACGCATAGTTAGCCATGCAAATCTACCTGCTCCTGAATGATGAATTTCTTCTGTTTTTGCAGGAACAGCCGAACCAGTTAAAATAAAAAGACCTTCGCCTTCTCGGTGATCGACTTCAAAACGGATTGTATCCCATAATTTGGGAGCAAGTTGCCATTCATCTACCAATATGGGACATTCTCCGACCAACAACGCTTTCGGATTTATATCAGCCATACGGAGATTCTGTTCTTTGTACAAAGGATCGTCCATGTAGATGATTGTGGACGCCTGTTGCTCCGCAGTTGTAGTTTTACCGCACCATTTAGGTCCTTCAATCAAAACAGCACCGATACCTGCTAGCTTTCGTTGTAACTCCTTATCCGCGATTCTCGGTTTATATGTCTTCATATCTATATACTGATTATGGGCAAAGATAATACTATATTTTAGAATTTCCATATGTGGCTAAATTAAATTACCTTTTTTGGCTAAAAAATACAGCGCTATTCGGCTATATTTTTTTGTATTTTTTGGATAAAGGGTAGTTGAAATCCTTAATAATCAAGTGGAAGTTTAGCGATAATTCGCTTCAATAATTGTGTTATGTTCTTGCCACAACCATTCTCCAACGGGCTTGCCCGTCTGCCACGAAATTTCTTTCGGGTGAGCCTAATACCCCGCCAGCCGTTCGGCGACGGGAAGAATGCCATATAATCTGCAAGCAGATACAGAGAGGTTTCCCGATGTCGGGTCGATAATGAAACGGCCGATGAATAGGCAGAGAGCTTTTAATACATCGAGAAATTTAGTCTTTGCCTGTTCGTATTGAGCAGGTATTCCAAAAGAGAGAGAAAAATAACATAAATGTATGTTATAGGTCTGTAGAATACCCTTTATGCCTTTACTTTATTTAATATGGGTACAATTGTTTCGTATATATTTTGGCAGATTGAAAAAGGTCAAAACGTACATATTGTAAAACCCTAAAACCTACCGTGTTGTTGCAGATGACCGTATGCAATTTCGGCAAAACCGTACAAAAGGCGCATCAGTCGAACATAACGCCGGGATTCATCATGGCCGGGCTGCGCCAGACAATACCGTAATCCTCGAAAAGAATATTGGCAAGAGAGTGCCAGTAAGCATGGCAGAATCCCATACCGCGAGGTACATCCGCAAGTTCGGCATTGGCTTTTTCTTCAGCCTCATCTATAACTTTTTCATATTCTGCCGTCCATTCCACCGGGTCTCTTTTCAACATGCCGATATTTTCGCACTGTTCCAGATTCCCCATGTCGGCCCTTTTAATATTTACTTCGAGAAACTCTATTTTTTTTTCTATACCCTTTTTTATTTCCTGTTTGTCCCCGTCAATATCCTTACTTGTATCAAGAGCCTTCAATTCCAGTTTTAACAGCTTTACCATCAGGCGCGGGTGATTAAACAGCACGTCTTTCACTCTATCGCATACGTTGAATACAATATTGCCATATTCGTTTCCTTTCTCCTTCAGCAATACGGGAGCATACTCCAGTATTTCGTTTACAAACACGGAGTTTTTCCATGCAGGTCCGAAGTCCTTTACATTCTTCTCGCAGATAAGGCAATCGGCACATACCAATTCAGCCATGCTTTCCAAATCATCCGGCGAGGCGGCTATTTTCGAAAGCAGTTCCTTACGGTATTCAGGTATATCAATACAGTCTTCACACATAAGCATCGTATTTTGAGTCTGTTGTTCCATAATAGTCGGCAAGCCAAGCACGAGCATCGGCAGCCCCAAGACAATCGGCAATATCCATATAACGGGCGATAATTTCGAGAGCCTCCGGGGTCTGTTCGGCAATGCTTTCAGCCACTGCAAGAGCTGCATCCGCATCCTTTTCATGATTTTCCCATATATCGATATCGATTTCATAGCGGAAAAAGTCGTTTTCAATGTCGCTTTCAAACAGTTCGATACACGAAACCAATGATATTGTTACACCGTTTTCCCGTATCGGAGCATCGCATTTTACGTGATAAATATAATTGAAATTATCGAACATTACCGACAAGCCCTCCGTATAAATTTCTTTTATTTTGATATTAAGCCACGGGATTTCAGAGTTGTCGGGACGTCGGCGAATATCGCTCAATTTGCTGTTGGGAACTATATCCTCGCGCTGAAAGGTTATGATACACCCTTCGTGTTGTACCCGCATCATGTTCCATGTCTTGCGCGAACAAGGTCCATCTAACAGTTCGAGTTCGAAATAATCTCTCGTTTCGGATTCGCTGTAACAGAAACCATAATAAATTTGAACAGATGAGTTTACGGATATTTTTTCTTTTTTATATCTGACAATTTCGTCGGCAGACGGGATAACATGCGACACCTCACGGCAGAAAGTACCGTAGCTTGCGAGTCCTCCGCCGGAATGACAAACTTCTATGTCTGTCGCATTTATTTCCGTTATTTCGAAAAACGGGTATTTTTCAATTACCCCCAACTTTAAAGGGAAAAAACAATCTTCGCAAAAACGACAATTTTGCTTATTGTCGTTATCATTACTGTAATAGTCGTCCCAATCATGCAACGAACATTTCCAATGACTTATTTTCAGATACACGATAAAAAGAGTTTGAAGTTGTAAAATTAGAACTACGGTAAATCGGTCAATTCATAGCTGTTTAAATTTAAAATGTTTATGTTTTGCTTACGTCGATGAGAATCCTCGACGTAAGCAGAAAACATACGGGGAATTTCTATTTTCATATTAATTGATTCAAAGTTTTTCAAAATATAAACCAAGCACCGAGAAAGTGCTAATTCGCGTGGAGAAGGTTATTTATATATTGATAAGGTTATAACAGAAATGTTATCTTCCCCTCCGGCTGCTTTAGCAGAAGAAACATATGCTGAAGCAGGTGCATATTGTTTAAGCAGAAGAGCTAATTTTTCATCATCGACCATATCGCTCAGGCCATCCGAACAAATCAAGATGCAGTCATTTTCAAAAAGAGGTATATTGTCGCAGTCGGCGAAGCTGTCAGTGCCGGTTCCCGACCCGAGAGAGTTGTAAATGAGGTTAGCCGGCAGTTCCGGATTGTTCATCAAGTTCCGCATCGAATGGTCGCGTGAAATCTGACGCAATATGCCGTCCCTGTAAATATATATGCGGCTATCCCCGATATTGACCCAATACGAACTGCCTTCATAGAAGAAAATGCCGACGAGAGTGGTACCCATACCGCTAAATTCCTCCATTTCATCCCCTTTGCAGTTTATAAGGGTGTGAGTATTAAGTACAAATTCGTTTACTTTTGCACGAATCTCCCCATGAGTCAATTTAGAGGGAATATCGTTAATCCATGAATCGAACTCCTGGCAGGCAATATCCGAAGCAAACTCGCCACCGTTATTTCCTCCCATTCCGTCTGCAACAATAGCACAGAATCTGCTGTTGCCATCCACTAAAACCTCGCCCGAAGCCGATTCATCGCGCAGGAAAGACCTGTCTATAAGAATCATGTCTTCGTTATTGGAGCGTACGCACCCCATATCGCTTGCCGCATCGTATATGATTTTCATTCCACTCTGAATTTAACGAATCCTATTTCTATAATCTGCCCCTTTTTAAGCAGATAATTACTGTTAGGTATCAAGTCGGTATTCTGCAATTTCGTACCGTTCGTCGAACCGAGGTCTGCAATAAGCCATTGCTTCGACGAGTGCAATGTAAATTTGGCGTGCGTGCCGCTGACATAAGGCAGGTTCGAAAAAACATCCAGATAATCTCCGTTTGTCCTTCCGATAATACCGTTATCCTTAAACACCACAACTTTCGACGGGTCATCCAACATAACCAGTCTGGAAGGACCCGCATCGACGCCCCCTGCGCTGTCGGACGAGCCGCGCAAAGTAGAAGAACCGGACGGTTGAGCCTGTTGCCGTGGCTGCGGTTGAGCAGAAATGTTATTTTTCAATACATCGTTATAGTCGATATTCGTCGTAGTATTATTCTGCTGTTGAGAAATGTTTGGGACTTGCGTCGTCGAGGCTGCCGTTGCCGGTTGAGACGCGAATAAACCCAGCTCCTTGCCCGTAACCAGTTCCGAGCCGCATTGAGTACAGCGTTTTCCTTTTGCCGGAGATTTACATTTAGGGCAAAACATCAACTCGCAACCGCATTGGTCGCAGAACCAGGAATCATCAGGAATATCAGCTTTACATTTAGGACATATCATAAATCAAAAAATATCATAAGTTAAACACCGGCGGTTCTTATTCGGAACAATTATATTCCGGTGTCATTATATTTTTAATTCTTTGTAAATACCACTCTTTCACTATTCTGAATATAAAATCGATATTGCGGAATAGTAATTTTAAAAAGCGAAATCTTCGGGCGTAAAACTCAACAAGTCGGCCGGCGAAGGTCTCCCCCCCTTCATCATCATATCTATAATTCTCTGACTTTGCCGTTCTTTTACTTTCTGGAAGACATTATTAACCTCGCGCGCATTACCGAAGTTTTGAGTCCTGTTTTCGTACAGTTCGACAAAGCGGTTTACCATGGCGGATTCAGCTTCGGGCGACATGGTGAAATTCTCTCCGGCAGCCTTGCGGCGGAATATTTCAGCGAGCGAAGCAGCATCATAATCCTCGAATACAATCGTTTTGTTAAAGCGGCTTTGCAATCCGGAGTTGGCAGCGAGGAACTCGCCCATCTCATAAGAATACCCCGCAGCAATACATACGAACTTGCCGCGGTCATCCTCCATACGTTTCAGCAGAGTGTCGATAGCCTCATTCCCGAAATTGTCCTGCGGACCCTGATTAAGAGTATAGGCCTCATCGATAAACAGAATGCTGCCCATGGCGCTGTCAATTACGTTGTTGGTTTGTTCAGCAGTATGACCCACGTATTTTGCGACAAGCTTACTGCGGTCAACCTCAACAATGCCGCTCTTCGTCGTTATGCCAAGCGACAGGAATACATCGGCCATTATTCTGGCGACGGTTGTTTTTCCCGTACCCGGGTTGCCGAGGAAAAGATAGTGGTCTCTCATGCCCGCGAACTTTTTGCCGAGAGCTTCCGCACGCATCTTTTCCAGCTTCAGGTAATTTACAAGATTGCGCACCTCCTGTTTAACACCGTCGAGTCCGACAAGTTTGTCGAGAGCCTTCAGACATTCCTCCTCGTCAATATCCTTATGTTTTGCAACCGGAATATCTTCCGCTTCTATTGTTATAAGCTGTTCCTTAGTAACATTGCCGTCGAGCCTGTCAATGCGGTTAGCCTGATTGTCGAGCGTGGTATTGAGCAGCTTCCTCATTTCCCGGGCATTTCCGAAGTCTTTGCTTTTAGCCGAAACGATTTCATCGACAGCGCGGCGCGACAATTCTTCCGCTTCAGGCGTAAGAACCATTTTTTCCTTCTTCACCATGTTCTTGAAAATCTGCAGCAGTTCGTCGCGAGAATAATCCTCGATATGGATATGGTGTGTAATGCGGCTCTTTATACCCGGATTGACCCTCATGAAATTATCCATCTCGTTGCGGTAGCCTGCGAGGATACAGACGAACTTGCCCCTGTCGTCCTCCATCCGTTTCATCAAAGTCTCGATAGCCTCCTTCCCGAAATCCGAGCCGCTGCCCGAATCCTGCGATAACGTATAAGCCTCGTCCACAAACAAGATACCCCCCATCGCGCGGTCGATGGTCTGGTTTACGAGCTTTGCCGTTTCACCTACATACTGCGAAACCAACTTGCTGCGGTCAACCTCTATTACATTATCGGTAGGAAGCACATGTACCGCTTTCAACATTTCACCCAGAGTTCTGGCAACGGTGGTCTTTCCCGTACCCGGGTTACCCGTAAGTTTTATATGTATGCCAAGAGTTTTGGCATCGCCCACGCCATGTTCCATTCTCAACCTGTTCGTAGCCATTTTCTTGCCTATTGTCCGCATGGCGTCTTTAACCGATTGCATGCCGACAAACTCGCGTTCCATTTTAGCCATAATGTCGTCGAGATTCAGTTCGCGTGTATTTTCATCCCCTTCAATATCGTCGCGGGTAAGGACGAACAACATGTCGGGAGTAAATTGCCCCTCGGTACGCAATTTGGTAAGTCTGGCGCTTTGTCGCGACATGGCTGTTTCGAATACTTTTCGCACATCCCTTGCATTACCGAAATTCCTGTCTCTGGTGGCATACATCATATCGAAGAAGTTGCGCAAGTTACGTTCCGCCTCGTCCGATAAAGTCAGCGGCCGGGGCATCTCTTTCGATTTCGAAGCCATCTGTTGGCGGAATATCGCCGTAAGCGAACCCCCGTCATAATCCTCAAAGCGAATATCCTTGTTAAAGCGCGATTTAAGTCCGGGGTTCGACTGTATAAAATCGAACATCTGTTTTGTATATCCGGCAACGATACATACGAACTTCCCGCGGTCATCCTCCAGTCGTTTCAGCAGAGTATCGATAGCTTCATGTCCGAAATTGTCGCTGTCCCCCTGATTAAGCGTATAAGCCTCGTCTATAAGCAAAACGCCGCCCATGGCTTTATCTATAAGTCTGTTTGTCTGTATTGCCGTTTGTCCGACATATTGTCCGACGAGTTTGCTGCGGTCTGCCTCTACCAGATGCCCTATGGGCAGTACCCCCATAGCTTTGAAAATATCGGCCATTTTGCGAGCTATCGTAGTTTTGCCCGTACCGGGATTACCCGAAAAAATATAATGCGAATTAATCTCGCCGCTGCCGTCCTTGTTCGAGCGGACCTTGCTCAATTCTAGTTCCGAAATCAAGTTCCTTATCTCAGTACGAATATTGTCGATACCGACGAACTCGTCAAGTTCCGCCATAATCTCCTCCGAAGTCTTGTCCCGATACTCGGTACCCTCGATATCCGCACACGAAACAGTTTCTCCGCCCCGGCGCACCATGTTGTAGAAAATCTCATCGGCCATTTTCAGGGCGGCATGAGCGTTGCCCCAACCCTCAGGTTTATTCCTGACAATGAACATCATTACCCTTTCGAGCTTGCCGTAAGCATCGGCTTCTATGCCTACCTTGTATTTTTCCGACAGAGCCTTTATGCAAATAGCCGTAAGTTCCTGAGCCGAATACTCTTCAAGTCGGAAGAAATACTCAAACTTGTTCCTCACCTGCGGATTCCCTTCTATATATTCCCTGAATCCGTCCGGGAGACCTGTTATTATAACGATGGGATTCCCGTTCCACTTGTCCATTCCGCTGAACAAGATATCGAGTTTGTCAACATTCTTCGAATACCCGTCCGGAACAAGTTTCTGAACATTGTCTATAATAAGAATACCGTCCTGAACCTTTTTTATATTCTCCTGCCAGTCCTTTACGAAATTATCCCAATCTACCGCATCCACAACTAGCGGCCTCGGCTGTTTTACGATATTCGCGCTGTAAAGAGCCTTGGCGATAGCGTTGGCAAGATGAGTCTTGCCGGTACCCGAGGCTCCCATGATAATAGTATCGCACCCGATGGTAATATTCGCACCCCTGTTCTTCACAGAATTGAAGGTGGTAATAAGCTGGGCTATCTGCTGTTTAATATCCGTAAGTCCGACGAGTCCGATAAACGGGTCGGTATCGGGCAGAGCGAGTTTCCCTCCGCAATGTTTACAAAACAGAGCCTCCTGACGATTATCCGTATTACAATTATTACATTTCATGACACCTAATCATTAATCAGTTTCAAGTAAGTCTCCTTAACATACCCCTCGCGGTCGCCGTATTTGATACGGGCGAACCCGTCCACTATTTCATAAACTTCTATCTTTTGTCCGTTGCGCAGCGAACCGATGGCAGTTGAACTTGTAGTCGGTTTCTCTCGTACCATCAAAGAACTTTTGACGTTTATGACCTGATATGTCGAGGTTTGGGCGGCGCTACCCTCCATGCTCTCCCTTACCATTTCATAAAAACCCGGGCAATATTGCTGCATCAGTTTTGTGCTTGCCGGCGACGTAATGCTCCATAAGGAGAAAATAAGAATAACATAAACCAGTCCGCTGAAAATTTTCCGTAGCGTAGTTCTGCGTATCGCGCCGAGAGCATTGTTGTAAAATGTCTGGTCGTCTTCTATCGAAGATTCAAAAGGCGCATCCGAATCCTTGTCTTTCCATGCGTAGAAAAGCGGTTCGATAGTGCCGGCTTCGACATCCGGATTTATTTCATTGTCGTAAGACTTAATATAGAGTCTGCATGACAATATTGTCTTGTAAAACTGCACCCATAAAACAGCGAGGCAAATAACAGACATAAAGATAAAACCGTACTCTCCGCCCCATTCATCTATTGCCTTAAAAAGCAGAATCGGAACGGCAGCTATTAAAACGGAGGTAATCCAGCGGTGGTAGGTAAGAGCATCCCCCAGTTTTTCGCCGAAAAGCGAAGTAAACCCATTCTCGATGGCGGGAACGATTTGCAGAAAACGCAGCGGTATAGCCAGCGACAATATCGGCAGCCAAACCCATTTCCACGAGATAACGGAAGTCAATTGCGATTCGACGCCCCAAATAAAATACGCTGTGCCAATCAGCAGCAGGGGCAGTGCAACGAGGAGATACCATACTCCTCTTATTATCCGAATACTTCGGATATTCCTCTTTATCTTGTCAACCCTGCCCTGTATATCATCGCAAGCATCGTTGAAACGTTGCAGTTCTTCAATTCCGGGGTCTATTTCGGAAAGAGCTATGGTATATTCAGCCAGCAGATTCTCGTAAGAATACTCTTCCGAAAGGTCTGCAAACGGGTCTTCCTGGAACTGTACGGCCAGCCAATGTCTCAACAATCCGTTTTGCAATTCATATTGTTGCTCATCCATAGGCACATCTTTCAATTCGTCGAGCGATGAAACGCTATTCCCGCTTTTCGGAAAGAAGTAGAACGTATCGCCGGCCAGAGCCTTGATAGCTTTGAATATTGCGATATTGACATCATAAGGTCCCGCTTTCCGTTTGTTGTCTTTCGATTCGAGGTCGAAACAATAATAGATATAATCGAGTTTGTCTTTGTAAACGTCCTTACTCTTCAAATAGTAGTATATTCTGTTATCGCGGCAGTCGACAAGCATGTTTGCCGATTCGAGATTCTTTTCGAACTTGTCGTACCCCTCTTCGCGCCCTGCAATATAATACATCAGTAAATCGGTGTTGACCATAACACCTATTTGTGCGGCGTTGAAATGTTTGCTGTCGGCATTTTTATCGAGTTCATAAGGCAGTTCAGGGTCGAGGAGGTAAAGCAGATAGTAAATAAGATGCCCCTTCGTATCCTTTTCGCCGGAGAGTTTGCTCTTAATCTTGCCTGCTAAAGCCGGGTCGCGGTGAGCCAGCCATAAGAAGAACGCATCGCCGAGCATAAGTTCGCAATAAGTGTTGAACCGGTTACGATAACCCAAATCGGTAAATTTATCCATCGGGCCTGAAGCATAAGCGTCGATAATCTCCTCTACCGAATCGCACCAGCGGAATATTTTCGATTCCGGATTATTGTAAGGAAACGGGTGGGCAGGGTCGAGCGTAAAAACGAGTTGCCATACGGCGTGCCAGGAATTCTTCTTGAAAATAGGCAGAAACTTGTCGGCGAGGTTAATACCGTTCGCATTGAAAAACACATAGAGCGGAGCATCGGCATTAACGAGCGATTTCTGATATTCATCGGGGTTGTTGGCTATATCATCGGCAATCTCCGCATTGGTATTCAGTTTGTCCCCCTTTATCCCGATAAACGGCAGCCCGGCATCGAGCAGGTAGCAAACAGCCATTACTCCGCTGTACCGCGATTTAGGATAAAGTTTATTTATAATTTCATCTATCTGAATTTGCACTTCGGGATAACCCGCCTCCAGCATCCAGTTCGATATCTTTCCGCTATACAAGTATTGTTCGGCAAGTTTCGTATCATCCATCATAAAGGCGGCCAGTTCTTCCTTCGAAGTAGCGACTTGATTTTTCGAACCGTTGTAAAGAATATTCAGTCCGCTTGCCGACGGGCGTGAATTATCCTCCGCGGGGACATTCTCGCCTCTCGCCCATCGCTCAAATTCGTTGAATCCCCAACGCTTTTCAGGGTTGGGAACAGTCAGTCCCTTTATCAGATGCAGCAATTGTTGCGGCATATCGTCGGGGTAGGGAAGAGTCCCGCTCTCCCCGCGTTTCAGACGTATCATCGCGCGTTCGTCGATATTCTCGAACGGTTTTTCCCCAATCCACAAGGTAAGCAGCGACATGCCGAGCGAATAATAATCGCTTTTCTCGTCGGGATATTCTATCTCCCCGTCTATGGCCGTATATATTTCAGGAGCCGCATAAATCTTCGTTCTCCATTGCGCATAAGCCTTAAGCGGAATCATTGTCCCGGAGCTGTCGCGCTTAAATGCCGACGCGATACCGAAATCCGCCAAAATAATTTGAGAATGGCTCTCGTCGCAATAGAAGAAATTTCCCGGTTTAATATCCTTATGCAAGATATTATGGTCGTGAGCTACCTTTACCGCCATAATCATCCCCGCAGCAGTAGCTTTTAAAACCTCGGCCTTGTTTTTCATCGCTCCAGCCGTCAGTTCTCCGCCGCTGTAATAAGGCTGCAATTCATAATCGCGCACCTCCCCCTGCGGAGAAGTCCATGTACCGGCATCGATAATATCCACAAGAAATCCCGTACCGGTAATCCCCTTAAGAATCTTTATCACTTCAGGGTCGGGAGAATACCCGCAGTAATAAAGTTTCAACGCGTACAAATTACCCCCTTTGCTCAATTTATACACCTCGGCCTCTCCCGTCGAAGACGATATAAGCCCTTCGACAGTATAAACGACGCCATTCAGCACGAACTCCTTTGCAGACGATTCATCATCCCGTTTAAGCACTTTTATATCTGCGGCTTTAACCTGTTGCTTATTAGCTGCCTGTTGTTTGTCTTTGTCTAACGAAGGGCGTTGCGTACCCGATTTCTTCGACTGCTCGTCTGCCGTTGCAGGACGCTTTGTTCCCGATTGAGAAGAGTTCCCGCCGTCGAAAGGCTTGATACCGCTGCCCGGGCGTTGCGTGCCGGATTGTTGCGGACGGTTGCCCGTTGCCGCAGGGCGTTGTGTACCCGACTGAGAAGAGTTCCCGCCGTCGAAAGGCTTGATACCGCTATCCGGGCGTTGCGTACCGGATTGTTGCGGACGGTTGCCCGTTGCCGCAGGGCGTTGCGTACCCGATTGAGCGGCTTTTTCGTCGTCAAAAGGTTTTATATCGTTGTTCGGGCGTTGTGTGCCGCCATTGTTCTTTTTGTCGGACGGAGAACGTAGAGTCCCGTCAGGACGTATTGTACTCGACATTATAGTAAAATTTAGATTAGTCCATATATTGCCATATCTTTTTCTCTACCACGATTTCTTCGGTAAGCCATGTCCCGCCCTGCCACGGTTCGGCACATTCCGAAGGTTGGCGATGATAACATCCGCAGTAGTTGCAAACCCACCATGTCTTCTTCTCCTCTTTTTCCCTGATTATTACAGGAACTTTTCTGGCGCAAGCATAATCGCGCTGTTGAGCAGGAGTCATGTCGGCGTCGGGAAGCATCTCTTTCAATGCCGACTGCATTTCTGCGGCCTTAGCCTTATATGCCTCCATTATTTTATCGGCATCGGCAAACTTCAGTTTCAAATCGCGCTTGCGCTTTACCGATTCTTTAGGCCGTGCAGCCTTGGTATTCGGCTGCGGCATATTATTAGGCTGGTTACCCAGCAATTTCATCAATTCGGCATATTTGGCCTGTAAAGCCTCTCCCTCGGCACTAAGACCCGGAACATCGGGAGCATCCATCTCGGCCTCCGCTTCGGCAATAGCCTTTTCAATTTCATTTTTAAAACTGATAAGGTATTCCTCCATTTCGGCCATTTCCTTGTTAATGCTGAGAACCCGTTGATATTTAGGGTCGTTTTTCGCCTGTTCCATTGCCATCATGGCATTGTCGTTCAGTGGCCTGTTGCAGTTGGGACAGAACGAGCGGAACGATTTTGTGCCGCAATCGGGACATACAATTCCCGCCCGCGGCGAGCCGCACTCTCCGCAAAACGGTTCATCCCCTTCGAACTCCGCTCCGCAGAACGAGCAATGTCCCAAGTCGGTAGGTTTTCCGCATTTAGGGCAAATTTCGCAAGTTGCGGTTATTTCGGCATGACAATTCGGACATTTCCTGCCGCCGAGCCTGTTCCCGCACTCAGGGCAGAACAGGTCGCCGTCGTCGTAAGTCGCGCCGCAGTTGCCGCATATCAGTTTGCGGTGTTCATGCGAGCAGCTTTGTGTTTTACTCAAAGCCTCTTCTTTCTCTTTATATTGGTTTCTTTGCTGTTCGTTCATAATTTATCTGTTGTATGTTGTTTCTGTATTCTTGAGGAGATTGCTTGTAAGTGGCGATAAAAGAGCGTCTGAAAGTAGAATAGCTGTTAAAGCCCGCGATTGCGGCGATGGCCTTAATGCTGTATTGCGACTGTTCGATAAGTTTTTGTGCGTATTTCAGTCTCAGGCCATTAATATAATCGTAAAAGTTCGTTTTCAATATGTCGTTCAGATACCGGCTCATGTAAGTACGGTTTGTCCCTATGGCCTGCACCATGTCTCCGAGTTTTAATTGAGGGTTTAAAAACAGTTGCGGTTCGATAAAACGTTCCTGTATCAATTTTGCGAGGTTGCGGGGAACTTCGCAATCCGGCCATACCTCCTTGTCATCATTCCCTTCCTCCTTAACAGGGTCGAGTTCAAGTAAAACCGATTCCTGCCGTTGGATAAAATAACAAATCATTGCCCACCCGATAATAGAACCTGCAATATAAACGCTGTCGCCGACAGCAGTATCGTATAAACTGCACGCGGCATAAACCAGCATCAGGACTATGAATGTAGCCAGTACGGCATATAGCCACCTCAAGTTAATATTTTCGTCGTACGAGAAGTGAGCTTTTAGGAATTTGTTGTATTCGGTTATAAAATGTACGATAAAAAAAGTAACGGTAATACTGTATGCAACAAAAAATCCCACAAGAGCATAATACCAAAGAACATTATCCAGCATTATAAATGCCAAGCCGAGAATAACGAACGGGAGTTCGTTATACACAACCTTACGCCAAGTCAGCCAGCCGGGTTTGCATAACTCCACCAGCAAGAAACAACAGGTAGGAGTGGCTGTCATATCGAAAGCATTGATTATTCTGCTGAAATATCTGTTGTTGGAATAGAAGTCCGAAATAAAACAGACCGATACTATATGCTGAACCATCCAGAAAACAAGTATCCCGCCGAGAATTTTCCGCAGTCGGTTTTCCGGCTGCCATAAGTTCATAACGCCCATTATCCCGAAAAAAGCGACAGCCATTCCAACGATGAAATAATAATAATAATGACCGTTATCAACCATGATACTTATATACGAAACAAAAACAAAACAACCCCGATTTCACTCTACACTCTATGTTCATAATACGATATTGTGTTAAAATCGGCGTATAAGTTTTATAGTTATCAAAAATTCCTCTTCGATAACAAATATAGGGATATAAGCGATACGATAGTGTTCATTTAGTAAAAAAATATATTCGTAAAGTAAATTGTTTAAATGAACACCCGGTTCCGAGGCGTTATTGCTGGAAAAGTCGCTGTTTCAGATTGGTATAATATAAAAAACAAACGCTGTATTTTTTATTGTAAAGAAAAGGGGTGTAAATTATAAAACAGATATTTTGCGACAATAATTACATCATGCGTCAATAAATTTACTGTATGAATATTGCGAATTATCATAACATAAAGAACATAGAGGGTAAAAAATTATAAAAACAATAGTCCGCAATTAGTATATTTGTTTCTCGAAAAGAGTGCGCAGGATGGCATAAACGCAGAAGCAACAAGTACAGCGACGATAAAAATACACATATAAACCGAAAATCATGAAAAGGATAATAATAATGGGGGCGACATCGGGGATTGGGTTTTGCACGGCCGAACGCTTCTTGTCCGAAGGATATACCGTAGGCGTAGCCGGGCGGCGTAGCGACAAATTGCAATACTTTACCGAGAAATATCCCGAAAGGTGTTACAGCGCAGAAATAGATATAACCGAAGATGATGCCGCAGAACGGCTGCATACCCTTATCGAAGCGACGGGCGGGATGGACGTATATTTACATGTATCGGGAATAGGGGCCCAGAATCAAGCACTGGCACCCGAAATAGAAATAAATACGGCAAAAACCAATAGCGTAGGTTTTACCCGCATGATAACAGCCGCATACAATTATTTCGTTTCCGCAGGAGGAGGGCATATAGCAGCAGTAAGCTCCATAGCGGGAACAAAAGGGTTGGGAGCAGCCCCGGCGTATTCAGCTACAAAACGTTATCAAAATATCTATATCGATTCGCTTGCGCAATTATCGGCCATAAGAAAACTTCCGATAAAATTTACCGATATACGTCCGGGCTTTGTCGATACCCCCCTGTTAAAGCAAGGAGCCTATCCGATGCTGATGAAAGCCGAGCATGTAGCCACCAGAATATATAAAGCCGTAACATCGCGCAAGCGCAGGATAACAATCGACTGGCGATACAAGATTCTCGTCCTCATATGGAAGTCGATACCCGAATACATATGGGAGAGGCTGCCTGTCGGCCGCAAGAAATAACCATATTGCTCCAATATAGCTAAAGGTGAGAGCCGAGGATGCGGAACTTGTTCAAACGGACATTGTCGAGCCGCCTCCAATAATAGACGCAGTCAAATAAAGTTAGAAACAATAATACGGCTTGCCGGGTAATATCAGCAAGCCGTATTGTATTTAAGCGGGAAAGAGCTTTATCAAAAAAAGTTTATATATCCCCTTTCTTATGATTGTAGTGGTGGCGGATATGCGAATTGCGCGATTTAATCACCCCGCTCTTCTTATGCCCGCTTTTACCTTTATATACAAAGTAGATACCCAATATTATGAACGGGATGCTAAGCACCTGTCCCATATTCAATCCGATAATCTCCTTCATATATATTTCGAACGGTTCCTGCGGAAGTTTCAGGAATTCAATCAAGAAACGCGCACCGAAAACCCACAGCATAAACGTCCCGAACAGCAGTCCCCTCCTGTCTCCGGCATCTTTTTTCCAATACATGTACATCAGTACGAAAAACAGTATCAGATAAGCCGATGCCTCATATATTTGGGTAGGGTGCGAAATCATCGAAAACTTGGCCGGAAATCCAGCCTGCCATGCATGAATGTTTTCAATGAAGATGAACCCCCACGGCAAGTTGGTACTGACGCCGTAAATTTCGTGATTCATCAAATTGCCCGTCCTTATCATCGCCGCCACGAGAGCGGTGGGAATAACAAGACGGTCGAGCACCCATAACATGCCGCGGTGCGTAACCCTCTTCGTATAAATATAAATAGCTATTATTATGCCAATTGCACCGCCGTGGCTGGCCAATCCCCCTTCCCACACTTTCAGTATCTCGAGCGGGTGAGCCGAGAAATAATCCCATTCGTAAAACAGGCAATGCCCCAGTCGTGCGCCTATTATCGTGGCAATTATCGTATAAACGAACAATTTGTCGCACCAGTCGTCGGGAGCTTTGTCGTGTTTGAATATTTTGGCCTCAATATAATAACCTATCAGAAAGCCCAAAGCGAACAACAGCCCGTACCATCGCACCTCTACCGGTCCGATGGAAAAGGCTGTCGGATTCACTGTCCATATAACGGTATTCAGCATCTTATACAAGGTGAGAAATCCATTCGTCCCTGTCTCCCGGCAGCAAGTCTATTACCGGAACCTCCGGCATAGTATAACAACCCGGTTTCTGCTTGAACGACGCTCTTGCAGTACCTACAAGAATCTGTGCCGTAAGAGCGGGATTGTTTATTTTCATATTGAACTCGAAAAGCTGGTTTTGAGTCTTGCCCGAAACCCCTTTGCGTATCATCTGTACACCATGACCCATATCGAGGAGGTTCTCCACACTTTCCACCTGCATTACATGCGTTTCGTCATTTACGAAATACGGGTCGCTCTTGATATTCTTGGCAACGGTATTGAAATCGTACCCTTCGGCAACTTCGATATATACCATGCGGCGGTGAATACCCGTACCCAGAGGAATAGTCATTGAAAGAGCAGCCTTAACCCCTTCGATGCTCTTTACGGCAACAGTATGCCCCATGCTCATACCCGGGCCGAAGTTGGTATATGTAATACCTTTGGGAGCGGCAGCCTCCAAAAGAGTACGCACAACAGAGTCGCTACCCGGATCCCAACCGGCCGATATAATCGAAACCGTACCGTTCTTTTCGGCAATAGCGCCCAAACGTTTGCGCAATCCTGCAATCTCGGTATGAATATCGAAACTGTCCACGGTATTTATCCCCATGGCCAGAATCTTTTCGGCATACTCTTCCACCTTACGTGTCGGAGTGGCGAGAATAGCCACGTCCACATCTTTCAATTCCTTTATGTCCCCGACTACGGCATATTTGCTTATTTCGGCAGGAACGACACTTGCATTACGGCGTACAATGCCGGCAATCTCAAAATCGGGCGCAGCCTCGAGAGCTTCAACCACATACCTTCCTATATTTCCGTAACCGACTACGGCAACTCTTTTCTTATCCATATACTTAATACAATTATTTAAAATTTGTAGCTTGCAAAAATAATACAATAATGCAAAAAGGCGAAAACGGGAAGTTTACTTTTTGTTAAGCCGATACCCATTTTTTACCTTCCTCCGGCAACAGCCCTCGTTCGGCAAGATACAACTTGCGCTGTTCCTCGTCAATCCTTACAACAAAATAACGCGCCTCGGGGTTGGCTATGATAAATCCTGCAACCGACGAGGACGGCGACATCGCCCCGTTTTCCGTAATCTCGATACCTGTCCTTTTAAAATCTATAATCTTTGCCAAATCGAAAATCAGCGACTGGTCGGGCAACGACGGATACCCGACAGCAGGTCTTATGCCAACGACATCATCGTGTAAAATAGCAGCCGGTTCAGGTCTCTCGTTCGGAGCAAAACCCCATATATCATGCCTTACGCGGTAATGAAGCAATGCAGCGCCGGCTTCGGCCAAACGGTCGGACAGCGACTGCAACAGAAGCGCACCATATTCGTCCCCGTCGCATTTCATCCTTTCAATACGCGCAGCTATCCCCGTTCCGGCAGTAACAGCAAAAGCCCCTATGAAGTCCTCCATGCCCGACGATTCCGGCGCGATAAAATCCGCCAGCGAATAATATACAGCACCAGCCTCGTTTTTTTTCTCCTGCTGTCTCAAAGTTGCAATCCCGACCCTGCCGTTATCCGTATATATATCTATGCGGTTACCCGCAGAAGATGCGCGGTTTATCACCGTGCCGACATTAATGCGGCATTCCGCATCCCCCGAAATCTCTTTAAGCAACCCGAGCGCATCGCTGTAAAGGCGCATAGCCTCCTCGGCCTGCGCCCGTTCATGCTGCGCGAACTGAGCCACCCACGAAGCGCGGCATCTGTCGCATCCCCCCGCATGCGCCGCAGACGCAAACTTGCCGCCTAATTTCCACAAGGCAAAAAACGGAATCCAGTTTATGTACTCTATCAGTTCGTCAATACCAAATGAAAAATAGAGCGGAACACCAACCGATGCGGGCTTTACCGGGCGGTAGCCGCTCCAGTCCATGACGAAACGTTTACTCTCAGCCTCGTCGAACGAAACCATTTCCCGTTCCGAGCACCCCTCTCGCAACCTCCTTTGACGCTCTTTCACTTCTTCAATAAACCCGTCCCGCAGAGCAGGGTTAAGCAGTTTTGCGGCAATTATGGGATCTTGCGACGCATCCTTCGCATAGATTACCACACCTCCGTACAACGGTGCAATCTTCACTGCCGTATGCAGTTCCGACGTAGTCGCACCGCCGATAAGCAGAGGAAGCCTCAAACCCCTGCGTTCCAGCTCCGAAGCTATGCGGCACATCTCCTCAAGCGACGGAGTGATTAATCCGCTTAATCCTATAATATCCGCCTTCTTTTCTATGGCCGTCTCTATAATCCTGTCAGGCGGCACCATTACCCCAAGGTCTATAACCTCGTAATTGTTGCAGGCGAGGATTACCGAAACAATATTCTTCCCTATATCGTGCACATCTCCCTTAACAGTAGCCAGTACAATTTTGCCGGCCGCCGCATTGGAAGACGTATCCCCTTTTTCCTTTTCGATAAGCGGCTGCAAAATCTCAACAGCCTGTTTCATTACGCGTGCGCTCTTCACCACCTGCGGCAGGAACATCTTCCCCTCGCCGAAAAGTCTCCCCACGGCACCCATGCCGTCCATAAGAGGCTTCTCTATTACAGCCACGGCACTGCCGTATTTGGCTGCAGCCTCCATAATATCATCGTGCAGATTCTCAGCGACACCCTTTATCAAGGCATGCGCGAGGCGTTCCTCCACGCTTTTGCATGCCGTGGCATCGAGCTGCGTAACCTCTTTGCCGTCGGTATTCGTCCCTTTAACTCTCGAGGCGACCTCGATAAGACGTTCCGTGGCATCATCCCGCCTGTCGAAAATCACATCCTCCACAGCCGTCAGTATATCTTCCGGAATATCGCTGTAAGTCAGCGATGAAGCAGGGTTTACAATCCCCATGTCCATTCCTTCCTTTATTGCATGATAAAGGAATACCGAGTGCATCGCTTCGCGGATATAGTTGTTTCCCCTGAAAGAAAAAGAGAGGTTGCTGATGCCTCCGCTTACCTTCGCCCCCTTCAAGTTCTCCTTAATCCACTTAACGGCACGGATGAAATCGTACGCATATTTCCTGTGGCTTTCAATACCCGTCGCAACAGCCAGTACATTAGGATCGAAAATAATATCCTCCGGAGCAATGCCCGCTTTTTCGGTAAGCAGCATATAGGCCCGTTTGCATACTTCTATCTTCCTCTCGAAAGTATCCGCCTGCCCCGTCTCGTCGAAAGCCATAACCACCATGGCGGCTCCCAACCTTTTTATTCGGGCGGCATGCTCAAGGAAAACATCCTCCCCCTCTTTCAAACTTATAGAGTTTACAATCGATTTCCCCTGCAAACACTTAAGTCCCGCTTCGATGACATCCCATTTCGACGAATCCACCATTATCGGTACGCGGCATATCTCCGGTTCCGACGATATAAGGTTCAGGAAATTTACCATTTCAGAACGGGCATCCAACATCCCGTCGTCCATGTTTATATCTATAATCTGTGCGCCGTCCTCAACCTGCTTGCGGGCAATCTGCAGCGCTTCATCATAATTCTTTTCACTGATAAGTCGCAGGAACTTTCTCGACCCTGCCACATTACACCTTTCGCCCACATTGATAAAATTGTTCGAGCGGTTTACCGCGAGCGGTTCCAGTCCCGACAGTACCAACCCGCTGTCGTTATCCGCGGGCACGTGCGGTACGGCGTCTGCGGCGGCGCGGGCAATAAGCGCGATATGTTCGGGCGTGGTACCGCAGCACCCACCGATAATATTTACCAGACGCTCGTCGAAATAAGGACGGATATTCGCAAGCATCGATTCCGGAGTCTCCTCATACTCGCCGAAACGGTTGGGAAGTCCGGCGTTGGGATGAACAGATACAAAGCACCCTGCCTTCTCCGACAATTCTCTGAGGAACGGCAGAATCTCCTTTGCCCCAAAAGAACAGTTTATCCCTATTGACAGCAGATTTGCATGGGATACAGATGCAAGAAAAGCCTCGATTGTTTGTCCCGACAACGTCCGTCCGCCCCTGTCGGCTACGGTAAGCGACAACATTACCGGCAATCTTTTTCCGCACGCGGCGAAAGCCTCCTCCGCCGCATCAAGAGCGCACTTTGCATTAAGAGTGTCGAAAACCGTTTCGAAAAGGAGCAAATCCACCCCTCCTTCAATCAAAGCCGAAATCTGTTGGCGGTAAGCCTCGAAAAGTCCGTCGTACTCGATGCTCCGCGCAGCGGGGTTTTCCACGTCCGGCGAAATAGAGCAACTTTTGTTGGTAGGGCCGATGCTCCCGGCCACATATCGTGGCTTTTCAGGCGTCGAGAACCGAGCAGCAGCCTTCGATGCAATTTCGGCAGCCTTCCTGTTTATCTCCTCCACATACCCCTCTGCTCCGTAATCGGCCATGCTGACCGACGTGGCATTGAACGTGTCGGTCTCTATAATGTCGGCTCCCGCTTCGAGATATGCCGAATGAATATCGTATATAATATCAGGGTTGGTAAGAACCAGAATATCGTTATTCCCTTTAAGCTCGAACTTGTGGTCGGCAAATCTCGTACCTCTGAACCCGGCTTCACTCAAACGCCGTTGCTGAATCATGGTACCCATGGCTCCGTCCAGAACCAGAACCCCGTTTTTCAGAAGTTTCTTTATATCAGGTTTGTTTTCAGACATTTCAATATTACTTATTTACAACCTTATCGGGATTCTTTGCGATATAATCTTTCCAACTGCTGCATTTCGACTCTTTAACAGGAGACGACGACTGGTAGAAATGACAAAGAGCCGCGCCGACAGCATCAGTCGCATCAAGTTGCGGCGCCATATCCTCATCCCTAATCTTCAATATCCGTTTAATCATTTCCGCCACCTGTTCCTTCGATGCGTTTCCGTTACCTGTAACAGCCAGCTTTATTTTCAGCGGAGCATATTCCGTTATTGGAATCCCGAAATGAATAGCCGCAGCCATGGCAACCCCCTGAGCACGGCCGAGCTTTAGCATCGACTGTACGTTTTTTCCGAAAAAGGGCGATTCGATAGCCATGCACGAAGGAGAGTACTGCGCGATAAGACCCGACACCCGTTCATAGATACGGTTAAGACGGACATAATGACTTTCGAAACGGTTCAGTTTCAGTGTACCCATTGCAACGAGCGACACTTTTTTACCGTCCGTTTCCAGCACCCCGTACCCCATGACATTCGTTCCGGGGTCGATACCTATAATCCTGTCGAGCGATTTTGTCATCAGTCTCAATAAACTAAGAATCACGATAGTCGCACAAAAGTAAAAAAAAATAGTCTCCTTTTAACGCTATTGTAAAAAATACTATTATCTTTGTCCTCCGTCATTGCGCTCCCATGCTGCGTCGGCAGGCATCACAAACAAATGAAAGTCGTCGGGGCGCTCCTTTTCAGAGGAAAAGGCAAATATTGAAAATACGGGGTATTAGCTCATCCGGCTAGAGCGCGACACTGGCAGTGTCGAGGTGAGCGGTTCGAGTCCGCTATACTCCACAACAGAATAATAAGCAGACAAGAAGTCGGAGCATAAAGTGCAAATTCCATTATTCTGAATCATAAGCAGAAGAATGGAATTTGTAATGTGTTTTTCATGACTTCGGAGAGCCGGACTCGTGAGACTCCGGCTCTCATCGTATATATCCGGCATGAAGCGGAAAAGAAAGCCGATACTCAGAAATACCCCTTCCTTCTGTAATACCATTTTAAAAAACAAATACGAAAATCATCCTCAAAAGGCGAACGGCCTTAAAATATAAGATATGCGAAACGTGTATGGCGCGACGGAATATAGCAGCGGCAGAATACACAAAACAGACGTAGCCGCAATATAAATATCTACATGCATTCTTCCCGAATCGTATAAAATAGCTATATTTATGCCACCAAACAGAAAACACCGATGATAGAATATATTAACGGAAAAATCACCGAACTGACACCGACGATGGCCGTAACCGAATGTAACGGCATAGGGTATCAGGTAAACATATCGTTGACCACATACAGCTCGCTTGCAGTAGGAAAAGAAGCCAAACTCTACATATACGAAGCCATACGCGAAGACGCACATCTGCTGTACGGATTCAAGGACACCCGCGAGCGCGAAATATTCATGATGCTCATATCCGTATCGGGAGTAGGGCCCAATACCGCACGGGTAATATTGTCGTCGTTCACAGCCGCCGAAATGGAGCAGGTAATCGCCTCGGCCAACGTCTCCATACTCAAATCGGTAAAGGGAATAGGCGCAAAAACAGCCGAACGCATAATTGTTGACCTTAAGGATAAAATAAAACAGGATAATTCTCCGTTTATAGTAGGAATACAATCCGGGCGGGAGGAACAAGAAGAGGCGGTGGCTGCACTTGTCATGTTGGGATACCCGCAACCGGCAGCCCGAAAAGCAGTACAGGCTATACAAAAAGAGAGGCCGGCGGCAAAAGTAGAAGAGATAATAAAAGCCGCACTCAAGATGCTCTGACAAAGCGAACCGAGAAACCCCCTCTCCGTACAGCCTGCCAAAACCGGAGAGTTGCGGTTTTCAAATGAAAAGAGGTAGAATATTACTCATATATATAATCATAATAGTCAGCGGAATATGCCCATATTCCGCTTTTGCCGCATATATCGTGCCGCAAGACGCTGACAGAGTAATATCCACCGATACCATATCCGTACGGAATACCTCCGGAACACGACAGCCCAAACACGAAAAACCCCGATATTCGGTAAAGAAAACCACAGTTGAAAGTTACGACGATTTAGACCCTGTAACACCGGCCGACCTCGAAACCCCCGAGAATGTAAAATCCGTAGTGGAATACGACACTAAAACAGGATGTTACGTAATCCGCACCAAAGTATCGGGCATGGAAATAACCACGCCGTTCATGCTTACCCCCAAAGAGTACAGCGATTATTCTCTGCGCAAGTCGATGCAGGCATACTACCACGAAAAAAACAACGAAAACGTAGGAGAAGGGAAAAAGAAATTCGACATTTTCGACATGCAGTTCAATCTCGGGCCGCTCGACAAAGTCTTCGGCCCCGGCGGCGTGCGGATAACCACGCAGGGAACAGCCGAACTCGTCCTCTCGATAAAGACCAATAAAACCGACAATCCCGCGCTGTCGGCCGAGGCGCGCAAAAAGACCTACTTCGATTTCGACGAAAAGATACAGGCCAACATAACTGCATCGGTAGGAGACAAACTGAATTTTGCGATGAACTACAATACCGATGCGACGTTCGATTTCGACTCGCAAAAGCTGAACCTCAAGTACGAAGGAGAAGAAGACCAGATAATAAAGAGCATAGAAGCCGGAAACGTCAGCATGACCACCAACTCCTCGCTCATACAAGGCGGGACATCCCTGTTCGGTATAAAAACAGAGTTGCAGTTCGGCAAACTCACCGTAACCGCTTTGGTCTCGCAACAAGAGTCGCAGTCCTCCACCGTAAATTCCAAAAACGGAGTACAACTTACCGAATACACCATAACAGCCGACAACTACGATGAAAACAGGCACTTCTTCATCGGCCACAACTTCCGCGACAATTACGAAACCAGCATAGCGAAACTTCCCTACATATCGTCCGGAATAACGATAAACCGAATAGAAGTATGGGTAACAAACAAGCGCGGCACATACGACAATGCCCGTAACGTAGTGGCATTTGCCGACCTCGGAGAAGAAAAGCAAGAGCATATCTCCAACGCCCACTGGCAAGCCAATGCCGCATATACGGTTCCTGCCAACGATGCCAACACGCTATATCGCGAGATACTGAACAACTACCCCGATGCCCGCGACATAAGCCTCGTATCGCAGGCACTTGCCCCGCTCGAAGCCTACGGAATAACCGGCGGGCAAGATTACGTCAAGCTGGAGAGCGCGCGCAAACTTACCGAAAGCGAATATACCGTAAACACCCAGCTCGGATATATATCGCTCAACCAGCGACTCAACTCCGACGAGGTGCTTGCCGTAGCATACGAATACACCAAAAACGGAAACGTCTATCAAGTCGGCGAATTCTCATCCGACGTAACCGATGCAGCATCATCACTCTACGTAAAGATGCTTAAGTCCACGACAATAACCACCAACAGGCCGATATGGGACCTTATGATGAAAAACGTCTATTCGTTGGACGCATATCAGGTACAAAAAGAGAAGTTCAAGATGCAGGTCTATTTCCGTAACGACACGGCCGGAACATCCGTAACCTACATGTCGATAGGAAACATAGTAGGCAAGCAGCTCCTTTCCGTCATGAACCTCGACCGGTTGGACAGCAACAACGAAACCAACCCCGACGGCGTGTTCGACTTTGTAGAAGGATACACCATAAACACAGCCAGAGGCAAGATAATATTCCCGGTACTCGAGCCGTTCGGCTCATACCTTAAAAAAGCCATAGGCGAGAATGTCCCCGATGTGGACAAATATATCTATCAGGAACTGTACGACTCGACCAAGACCGTGGCCGCCCAATATACCGACAAGAACAAATTCACGCTGCAAGGAGAATACAAAGCCTCATCCGGTTCAACAATACAACTCAATGCGCAAAACGTGGCGCGAGGTTCGGTAAAAGTAACCGCAGGAGGAGTAACACTTGTCGAAAATGTCGATTACACGGTCGATTATACCATGGGAACCGTAACCATAATAAACCAAAGTTACGTCGATTCCGGAACAGCAATACAAGTATCGCTCGAAAGTCAGGAACTCTTCAACATGCAGCGGAAAACGTTGGTAGGACTCGATTTGAACTATGCCATAACCAAGGATTTCAGGATAGGAGCGACCATAATGCACATGGGCGAAAAAGCACTCACCGACAAACTCACTGTCGGCAACGAAGTGATAAACAATACGATATGGGGGTTGAACACGTCCTATACAACCGAATTCCAGTGGCTGACCAACCTGTTGAACCGAATCCCGACGGTAAACGCCACCGCCCCGTCCAAGTTCACTGTAAATGCCGAATTCGCACAACTGATACCGAGTACCAAAAAATCCGAAGCCATGTCGTATATCGACGATTTCGAATACTCGCAGTCGCAGATAGACATCCGCCTGCCCTATTCATGGACAATCTGTTCAACCCCGTCGATGTTCCCCGAAGCCTCACTGAGCAACGATATAAATTACGGCAAGAACCGCGCTCTGTTCAACTGGTACTATATCGACCGTATCTTTACCGACCGCAACTCGTCGCTAACCCCCACACATCTAAAAAACGACCTCGAACAACTCTCGAACCATTACGTACGCGAAGTACAGTCCACCGAAGTATTCCCGAACCGCGAGTTGAGTTACGGCGAAACATCGCTTTTGCAGGTACTCAACCTGTCGTATTACCCAACCGAGCGCGGCCCCTATGCGCTCGACGGAACAAACGTCAATCCCGACGGTACATTGCAGAACCCCGAACAACGCTGGGGAGGTATGATGCGCAAAATGGACAATACCGATTTCGAAACGGCCAATATCGAATATCTCCAGTTCTGGAT
The DNA here is from genome assembly GCA_017694415.1 of Candidatus Caccoplasma merdipullorum. Lineage (GTDB taxonomy): Bacteria > Bacteroidota > Bacteroidia > Bacteroidales > G3-4614 > Caccoplasma_A > Caccoplasma_A merdipullorum. The sequence continues at coordinate 31,576 of JADIMW010000076.1, read as the reverse complement.
GCTCGACCCGTTCATATACGACAAGGACAACGGCGGATACCTCTATTTCAACTTTGGGGAAATATCCGAGGACATACTGAAAGACGGCAAGAAGTCATTCGAGAACGGACTCCCCACAGACGGCGACGAATCGCTGGTAAATACCACGGTTTGGGGAAAAGTCTCGCGGCAACAGTCCCTGACATACGCATTCGATAACGCATCCGGTTCCCGCGCATTGCAGGACGTCGGGTTGAACGGCCTCTCGTCCGAAGAAGAAAAAACCTTCGGGACATACGCCACCTATCTCGAGCAGTTGCGTTCCGTACTCTCTCCCGAAACCCTCAGCCGATACCAGTTCGACAAGTACTCCCCTCTCAACGACCCCGCCGGAGACAATTACGGCTATTTCCGAAGCGTTGATTACGACGACAACCAAGCCTCCATACTGGAGCGGTACAAGCGATACAACGGAACAGAAGGCAACTCCCTGCCGTCCGAAGACGTTTCCGACCCGTACTATCAGGCATCCAAAAGCGTACCCGATGTAGAAGACATCAATCAGGACAATACCCTCGACGAATACGAACGCTACTACCAGTACGGCGTAAAGATAACGCCCGAAGACCTTCAGGTAGGGCGGAACTACATAACCGCCGAACAAGAAAGTACAGTAACCCTCCGCAACGGACAGACCGCAACGGTAAAATGGTATCAGTTTAAAATACCGTTAAAAGAAGACGTTGGCGACGGCAGCCACATGCCGCGCGAAACGTTCGGTTCAATACAGGACTTCAAGACAATCCGTTTCGCCCGAGTTTTCATGACCGGATTCAAAAAAGAAGTACATTTACGTTTTGCCACAATGGAGCTCGTACGTGGCGACTGGCGCAGCTATACGTTGAGAATCCATAACGACGACAAAGGCGGAGGAACGACATTGCCTGCCGAAGGAGATTTGGACGTGTCGGTGGTGAACATCGAAGAAAACGCAGGACAAGAACCCGTAAACTACGTCCTTCCCCCCGGCGTTACACGTCTCGTCTCATCCGACCAGTCGCAGATAACACAGCTCAACGAACAGGCAATATCGATGAAAGTAACAAGCCTTCCGTCGAAAAACGCAAGAGCCATATATAAAAATTCAGGACTCGACATCCGCAATTACGAACGGTTGCAGATGTTCGTACATGCCGAAAAACTGATAGACGACGATACCAACCTTCGAAGCGGAGAAGTCGCAGCCTTTATACGAATAGGTTCCGATGCACGTTCCAACTATTACGAATACGAAGTGCCGCTGAATCTTACGCCGGCCGGTCGATACAACACATATAACGAAAACGACCAGGAGGCGGTATGGCCGGCCGAAAACATGTTCGACTTTCCGCTGTCGCTCCTTACCGATGTAAAAAAAGCACGTAATGCAGCCAAGTCGCGAGGCGAAAGCGGAGTCTCCTATACCGAGCCCTACTATATGTACGACCCCGATAATGCCCGAAACAAGGTAACCGTTGTGGGTAACCCGTCGTTGTCGAACATGGCAACCGTAATGATAGGAGTGCGAAACAATGCCGCAACCGAAAAAGACGTTGTCGTATGGGTAAACGAATTGCGTCTGTCGGGCTTCAATCAAGACGGAGGCTGGGGCGTAAAAGCCGATGTAAATCTGAATATCTCCGATATAGGAACGATAGCAGGCGGAACACATATCGAAACAGCCGGTTTCGGGGCCGTCGATCAAACCCTGAACAACAGACGTATGGAAGACTATTATCAGTACAACTTCTCGTTTCTGATAGATGCCGGTCGTTTCCTCCCCGAAAAATGGAAACTCACGTCGCCGCTCTACTATTCCTATTACGAAGAGCGTAACATGCCAAAGTACAATCCCCTCGACGAAGATATTCTCATGCGCGATGCATTGGAAACGGCAACAACAAAGCAAGAACGCGATTCATTGAAGAATCTCGCGCTCGAGCGTTCGCGCACGCGCAGTTTCAGTCTGTCAGGATTCAAGTTCGATGTAAAAAGCAAGAACCCCATGCCGTGGGATCCCGCAAACTTTACGGCAAGCTATTCATCCAACAAACAAGACAATCAGTCGCCGACTACCGAATTTGAAAACTCGCGCGACCGCCGTTTCAATCTCGCATACATGTACACCCCTTACATAAAACCGTGGAAACCGTTCGGGAAAATCAAAAGCAAGTCGAAACACATGGCGCCTTTCAAGGAGATGAGTGTCAATTATGCCCCCAGTTCAATATCATTCAGTACAAACATATCCCGTTACTATCACGAGCAGCAGGAGCGCAACCTCGAAAACGACGCCTATTCGCAATTACCCGTTTCAGTAACGAAAAATTTCTATTGGGACAGACAGTTCTCGATACAGTGGAATCCGCTCAAATGCACCACACTGTCATTGTCCACGATGACAAACGCACAAGTCGAAGAACCGTCGGGAGTAGTAAACAAACGCCTCTATCCCGACGAATTCAGAGATTGGAAAGAGACCGTAATGAAAAGCATCTGGGAATTGGGAACACCGTGGAAATACACCCAAAGTTTCAATGCAACCGTCGATGTGCCGTTGTCAAAATCGCCTATAATGGACTGGGTAAACCTGCAAGGAACATACACCTCGAATTACCAGTGGGACAGGGGAGCATATATCGATGAAGAGACGCAAGTCGGAAATACCATAAACAATCAGGCGCAACTCGGAATAAACGGAAAATTCAACTTTGAGACCCTGTACAACAAATCGAAATATTTGAAGGCCGTAAACCGGAAATTTTCAGGAACTACAAGAAGCAGCCGCAGCCGTACCGCATCCCGTTCGACGAGTACCACCCGCAAGCTGCAGGACAACAACAAGGTAGAAAAGAAAATAACCCTCAGCAAAGACACGGCGACAATAGTAAAACACAACCTCGACACAAAGAAGTTGCGTGTAGCCGGACGCACGCCCGACGGACGCCTCTACCAGATAAAGTACAAGGCGATAAACAAAAATGCCATACGCATAACCAATCTCGACTCCGTGGAAATAACCCTCAGCATAGTCCGCACCAACCCCGTTCCGGCCAACAAGGAAGACAGTAAACTGTATAAAACCGGCGAATACCTTACCCGTTTCGCAATGATGCTGCGCAACATCAATATCCAGTATAAATACACGTCGTCCATGACATTGCCGTCGTTTACCTCCGAAGTCTCCGACATACTCGGACAAAACACCGCTACAAGTTCACTCTCACCCGGGCTGGACTTCGCATTCGGAATGCCGGGCAACAGTTATCTCGATAAGGCGATAGACAAAGGCTGGGTAATAACGAACGACTCCTCGCTTGTCTCCCCCGCAGTAATGGCAACATCTCGTAACCTGATGATAGACGCCCTCGTAGAACCGATAAAAGGGTTCAAGATAACCCTTACGGCAACATATTCCAAATCGGAAAACAGCCAAGTGCAGTTTATGTTCGACGGACGACCGACCACGCGCGGAGGTTCGTTCTCAATGACTACAATAGGTCTCTCAACGGCATTACGCAAGATAAACGCCGCCAACGGGTATCAATCCGATGCATTCGACAGATTCCTCGCATACCGCGACAAGATAGCAGCACGAATGGAATCTGCATATCGCGGCGTACGCTATCCCTCCGCACAATACATAAACGAGCTGAGTCTGGCCGGCAAACTTTTCGATTCAAACATAGGCGGAGTAAACAAAAGTTCGGGCGATGTAATGATACCCGCTTTCATAGCGGCATATACAGGCAAAAGCGTAGATAATGTCGAGATGTCGGCATTCCCCAGTCTGAAAAATCTGTTGCCCAACTGGCGAGTAACATACGACGGACTCGGAAAACTGACGCGGATGAAGAAAGTCTTCAAGAGTTTCACCCTCTCCCACGCCTACACCTGCGTATATAGCGTAGGGGCATATTCATCATATCTGAACTGGACAGATGCAGGCAACGGATTCGGATTCGTAAAAGACGAACAGACAGGTAATCCCATACCCTCATCGCCATACGATATAGGTTCAGTCGTCATAACCGAAAGTTTCGCACCACTTATAGGAATCGACATGACATTAAAAAGCAGCGTAACACTGCGTACCTCCTATAAAGACAGCAGGACGATAACACTAAGTCCGTCAGCCGGGCAGATAGTCGAATCATATTCGCGCGAGCTCACGGTAGGAGCAGGATACACTTTCGTAAACCTCAGCATGGGCAAAGGAGGCTCTACCGCCCCCGGCGGATTCAGCAGCGATTTAAGATTGCAGGCCGATTTTTCGTTCCGTACATCCACGGCGCTGATTCGCAAAATAGAAGCCAACTTCACACAAGCCACGTCAGGTACAAAAATATGGTCGTTGAAAGTATCGGCCAACTATGCCGTAAGCCAGATGATAACCCTCAAGGCATTCTACGAACATCAGGTAAACACACCGCTAATCTCCTCCACGTCCTATCCCGTAACCGACATAAGCTACGGAGTTGCCGTGCAGCTCAACCTTACCCGCCGACAGTAAAAAGCAAAATGCGAGGTTGTAGGAAAATATAAAAATTCAAATAAAAAGAAGATTAGGAATTTCATAAGAAGAACCTGAACATATACAAAAAAAGAGCGACCGCTTGGCCGCTCTTTTTTTTGTATAATCATTTCAGACGAATCCGATTAGAGGATACCCTGAGCCATCATGGCTTTGGCAACTTTCATGAATCCGGCAACGTTTGCACCCTTAACGTAGTTCACATAACCGTCTTCCTGTTTTCCGTAGCGGATACACTGGTTGTGTATATCTTTCATGATGTTTTTCAGTTTCTCATCAACCTCTTCTTTGCTCCAGCCGAGTTTGATAGAGTTCTGGGTCATTTCGAGACCGCTGACAGATACACCGCCGGCATTTGCAGCCTTACCCGGAGCGTAGAGTATTTTTGCATTGAGGAACTCTGCGATAGCTTCGGGAGTAGAAGGCATGTTGGCACCTTCCGAAACAGCGAAGCAGCCGTTTTTGAGAAGAGCGCGAGCATCGTCGCCGTCAATCTCGTTCTGAGTTGCGCTCGGCATTGCAATATCGCATTTCTCGTTCCAGGGACGAGCACCTTCAACATACTTGCAACCGTATTTCTCTGCGTACTCTTTGATACGTCCGCGCTGAACATTCTTCAATTCGAAGATATATGCGAGTTTTTCGGCATCGATACCGTCGGGGTCATATATGTAACCGTTGCTGTCGGACATTGTGATAACCTTTGCACCGAGGCTGATAAGTTTCTCGGCAGTATATTGTGCAACGTTACCCGAACCGGATATTGCAACAACTTTGCCCTTTATGTCGATGTTTTTGGTCTTCAGCATTTCGAGCAGGAAATATACGTTACCGTAACCGGTAGCTTCGGGACGGATAAGCGAACCGCCGAATTCGAGACCTTTACCTGTAAACGTACCCGTATGTTCGCGAGCAAGTTTCTTGTACATACCGAACATGTAGCCTACTTCACGGCCGCCTACGCCTATATCACCGGCAGGAACGTCGGTTTCAGGACCTATGTGTCGCCACAACTCGGTAACGAAAGCCTGGCAGAAACGCATAACTTCCATATCCGATTTACCGCGGGGAGTAAAATCTGCACCACCTTTACCACCACCCATCGGGAGAGTTGTAAGGGAGTTTTTGAAAGTCTGCTCGAAAGCAAGGAATTTCAGTATCGACTGGTTTACAGACGAGTGGAAACGGATACCGCCTTTGTACGGGCCGATAGCGTTGTTGTGCTGGATACGGTAGCCGGTGTTTGTCTGTACTTGGCCTTTGTCATCCACCCATGTTACACGGAATGAAAATATTCTGTCAGGGATGCAGAGGCGTTCAATCAAGTTGTAACGGTCGAACTCGGGGTGTTTGTTGTATTCCTCCTCAATCGTCGTCAAAACTTCTTCTACAGCCTGATGATATTCAGGTTCGTTGGGAAAACGCCTTTTCAGGTCGCTCAAAACTTTTTTTACTTCCATTTTATTTGTAATTTAAAGTTGGTATTTCATAATATCGGAATCGCCCTTTGGCAAAACCGCGACAAAGATACATTATTTATGTAACTTTGCAACTGTTTTCGAGAAAAAAACAAGAAAAAAGAGATATTATTTTTATAAAAGTAGCAAAAAGCCGTGCAATAAACGGTTTTGGAAACTTTTTGTAACACTCGGAATGCGCTACGCCTCTATAATTTGCCAAAGGAAATTAAAGAAGGTGTATTATTAGTATAATTGCGTGGTTTTAATTAACTTCGCCCTCGGTAAAAGCACCGTGGACAAATTAAAACAGCAGAATAACAAAACCCGAAAAAAATCCGGATACATGATGACTACCGTAAAAGTAAAGATAAAAAATACAAGCAAGCATCCGTTGCCGGCATACGGAACATTGTTCTCGGCCGGGATGGACTTAAGAGCCGATTTGCAGAGCCCCGTATTGTTGAAACCCCTCCAAAGGGCATTGATACCTACCGGCATATACATCGAGTTGCCCGAAGGGTATGAGGCCCAGATACGGCCGCGCAGCGGTCTGGCCATAAAAAAAGGTATAAGCGTCCTCAATACGCCCGGAACGATAGACGCCGACTATCGGGGTGAGATATGCGTAATCCTCGTAAACCTTTCCGATACCGATTTTGTAGTCGAAGACGGAGAAAGGATATGCCAGATGGTGGTAAAGGAGTATGTAAAAGTAGAGTGGGAAGAAGCAGAAGAACTTTCCGATACCGAACGCGGAGCAGGAGGTTTCGGGCACACCGGCGTAAAATGAAATCGGATTATATGAGCAGAGTAACAAGTATTGCAGTAGTAGTTCTGTCGATTATATTCACCTCCGCCGTGTCGGCAAAACAGAAAAAAACCGATACCGCAGGCTCGGAAAAAGTCGAATATCTGTATATGGAGGCTCTAAAACTCGACAACAAGGGAGAGCTGGATGCCGCATTCGATTTACTTCGGCGGGCAACGGCAATCGACAGTACCAATGCCGAGGTAAACTACTGGCTCTCCATGTACTATTACCACTTGGGCGAAGAAAAAGAAGCGGCACGGTGTGCGGTTGCGGCAGCCGATGCCAATTCCGATAACTATTGGTACAACATAGGAGCGGCAAACATGTTGCTCAATATCGGCGATAACAAAAATGCGATAAGAATTTACAACAGGATGCTCTATAACGACCCGTACGATGAATCGCTGCATCAGTACCTCGCCGAGGCATATCTCGCCGACGAAGACTACGACTCGGCGCTGGCGTGTTACGACAACATAGAACGTCTGACGGGCGATATGTACTATGCCACGATGATGAAGATAAACATTCTCGACCGTCTTGAAAGGAAAGGCGACATATTGAAAGAGTTGAAACGCCTGTCCGAAGCCAATCCCGACAATATCGAATATAAGACAATGCTTTCATCGGGTTATCTCGAGGTGGACAGCATAGAGCAGAGTAGGGCAGTAATACGCGAAATAGAAGCCATGAACCCCGAAAACTGCCTTCTCCCCATGGCAAAAGCCGAATATTACAGAGTAACAAAAGCCGAAGACAGTCTGCAAGTAGCGTTGTTCGATGCCTTTTCCTGCCCCGATTTGGAACTCAACACCAAGTTGGCGATGCTGAAAAATTTCATATATATCCTGTTGCAAAAAGACAAGGACGTCAGTTCCTTCCAAAAAGCCGACCAGTTGTTTTCGTCGCTCATAGAAGCATACCCCCGCAGCAGCGATATACGCGATTTCTATACGGAAGTCCTGTTGATGCAGGAAAAATATCCCGAAGCCGAAGAGCAGATACGTGTATCGCTCGATTTACAGCCCGACAATCAGGAAATGTGGAAAAAACTCATAGGAGTCCTCTTCAACCAGAACAAGAGCGATGCGATGAACAATGCCATAGACGAGTCGTTGGAGTACTTCGGGGAAGATTCCCTCTATTTGTCGTTGGCAGGGTCATACTACTTCTATGCCGAACAGGACGGCAAAGCATTGACGACACTGCACAAGGCGGCATCCAAGATGCAGCAGAACACCGAAGTCCTTTCAGGCATATACGCACAGATAGGCGACATATATTACAAACAGAACAATGTCGATTCAGCATTCTGCTATTACGAAAAAGCAATAGAGTACAATCCTAAAAATCTTGGGGCTCTTAACAACTACAGCTATTACATAGCCATATCTGGAGGCGACCTTAAAAAAGCCGAAAAGATGAGTGCCATAACCATAGCCGAAGAACCGGCAAATGCCACATATCTCGACACATACGGCTGGATATTCTTTAAACGGGGAAACTATACACTTGCCGAACTCTATACCAAAATGGCGTTGGACAACAGCGGCGATGTCGTTCCCGAAATACTCGACCACTACGGCGACATACTCTACAAACAAGGAAAAACCGTCGAAGCGGTACGATATTGGAAACAAGCCGAAGAAGCAGGCCTCGACTCCGAAATATTAAAGAAAAAAATAGAAACGCAGCAGTATATCGAAGAGCAGTAGATATGAAAAGAGCAATTATCGTATCGGCAGGAGCGTTATTACTTGCGGTTATCCTCGGACTGGAGTCGTGCCGTACGGCAAAAGATTTAGCCGACAACGACCCCGCCATGTTGTCGTACACCGCAGGAAAAGACCTGTACGAAGCATTGCTTGCAGAAATACCCGATTACGACAAAGTTTCGATAAAATGCCTGTTTACACTGGGCAACCTGTCGTCCCGCGCACAAGTACGGATGATTAAAGGAGAGTTTGTGCAAGTTTCGTTCATGCCCGTACTCGGAATAGAGATGCTAAGGCTAATGCTTACCCCCGATTCCATATACGTCATGGACCGTTTAAACGGAATCGCTGCAGTCGAAGCAGTCTCCGCCCTGTCCCAAAAAATCCCCGGAGGCGCAGGAATCCCCCAAATCCAGAGCCTTCTGCTCGGAGCTCCGTTCAAACTCTCCGGCAATAACATAACAGAAAACGATTACGATAAATTCCGTTGGAGCACGGACGGCGACAAAACGGTTTTGCATACGCCGTACGGAAAATATCCCGAACTTAAATTCACGGTAGGGAAAGATGCCGACCTCGCACAAACGCATCTTTCCGACGGAGAAGGCAACACCCTTATCAGCACATATTCCATGCGAAAAAAAGCGAAAACAGGAGGAAGTGTGCCCGGCGAAGTCTCCATAACCATATCGCTGCCCGGTAAATACTTTGCCGTAAAAGCAGGGATGAACGAGATAACATACGATTGGGAAAAGACATTCGAACCCGATACCGCAATATCCAAAAGATATACGCGTATATCTTTTGACGATTTCATAAAAACATATATAAAATAATGACACGGCATATCATAATATTACTCACGATAGCAACCTGTATCCTGTCGGCATATCCGCAGTCATCACGGATGTCCGATTTAAAAAAACAGCAAAAAGAGGCGCAGCAACGGGTTGCCAATACCAGCAAGAAACTCAAGGCAGCACAACTCTCGGCAAAAAAATCGTTGAGCCGGCTCAATCAGATAACCGCCGAGATAACACTGCAAAAAAAGGAGATAAACAAGATAAACACCGAAATAAACAAATTGCAAAGGCAGGAAAGAGACCTCTCACAAAAGATAAACACACTCGAAACTACACTAAAAGAAAAAAAACGCGAATACGCATTGGCAATACAAAGCATATACCGGCAGAACTCGGGATATGAAACGCTGATATTCCTCTTCTCTGCCAATACATTCAGCCAAACGATAAGGCGCATACGCTACCTTAAGGAATTTTCGGCATGGCGGAGGACACAGGCCGAAGAGATAAAGGCACAACAAGAAGAGCTCGTAAAAAAACGCACGGAGCTGGCCCAACTCCGCAAAGAGAGAAAAGCCGCTCTCGACAAGCTGCAAGAAGAGGCCGAAAAGCTGAAGAAGAAAGAAGCCGACCAGAAAGTGGTGGTCAATAACATGAAGAAGAACGAAAAGGCACTTCGCAGCGAACTGAAGAGGCAGAAAGAACAGGCGGCAGCATTAGACCGCAAGATAGAGCAGTTGATAGCCGAAGAAGCGCGCAAGTCCAACCAAAAATCCGATACCGAAAGAAAACCGCAAAGTTACGGCGGATATTCCATGACAAAAGACGAACAGGTATTGGCAAAAAGTTTCGAACAGAACAAAGGAAAGCTCCCGATGCCCCTTTCCGGACGCTACATGATAATCGGACATTTCGGACGGCAGCAGCACTCCGAATTAAAATACGTACAAGTAAACAACAGCGGCATAATAATAAAGACACTTCCCGGAACCGAAGCACGGAGCGTATTCGACGGAGTAGTAACGAAAATCTTCGTTGTGCCCGGATACAACAGTTCCGTAATAGTACGCCACGGAAACTACCTCACCATATACTCCAACCTGAGCGAAGTATATGTAAAAGTAGGCAGCAAGGTAAAAACACGTCAGGCAATAGGCAGGATATATTCCGACCCCGAAGACAACAATTCCACACTGTTGCATTTCCAGTTATGGAAAGAAACGGCAAAACAAAATCCCGAACTCTGGCTCGACAAATAACCCCGCAACAGATGAAAGACATAAAAGCCGACATATATCTGCCGAAAGACAAGGACACATGGGATGCGCAGGTCTCCGTATCGCGCAATGCCACGTTCCTTTTCCGTCGCGATTACATGGATTACCATTCCGACCGGTACAACGACCACTCGCTGGTGTTCCGCTCGGCAGGCGAGCCCGTAGCCCTGCTCCCGGCAAACGAAGACGACGGCACGCTCATTTCCCACGGCGGGCTCACATACGGCGGGCTGCTCGTCTCCCGGCACTGCGGAGGAACAGAAGTAATGAAAATATTCGATGCCATGATAAATCACCTCCGGGAGTACGGAATCCGCCGCATAATATACAAACCCGTGCCGCACATATATCACTGCGCACCGGCCGAAGAAGAACTCTATGCCCTCTACCGGTACGGAGCCAAACTGACAGGACGTACCCTCTCGTCCACGGTAATACTGCCGTCGGGAGCAGCGCACTTCTCCAAGCTGCGAAGCCGCTGCATAAAAAAAGGGCTGAAAAACGGAGTATCAGTACGCGAAACGGTCGATTTCGCCCCGTTCTGGCAAATACTCACCGCCAACCTCGCCGAACGCCATTCCGTATCGCCCGTGCATACATTAGAAGAGATAACGCTGTTGCAAAGCCGTTTTCCCGAAAACATCCGTCTCTACATATCCGAAAAAGAGGGAGAGCTGTTGGCCGGGACAGTAGTTTACGAAACCCCGCGATGCGTACATGTGCAATACATAGCCTCAACACCATACGGACGCGAGACGGGAGGACTGGACGTGATATTCTCCTATCTGCTCACCGAGCGGTACAAACACGTCCCCTGTTTCGACTTCGGAATATCCACCGAACAGCGTGGCGAAATACTCAACGAAGGATTGCTGAGGCAAAAAGAAGGGTTCGGGGCGACAGGGACGGTTTACGACACATACGAGATAAATATCCCCGAATAATGCAGGCTAAACGATAATAACCCGCAGAAACAGAATAACAGAGCAGAAAACAAAGATGCAAAACGACAGCGGCCTATACCGACGCATATTAAAAGCCACAGGTCTGTTTGGCGGAGTACAAAGCATAACCGTACTCTGCTCACTTGTCCGTAACAAGGTAATAGCCGTTCTGCTCGGGCCCGAAGGCGTGGGAATAATTTCGCTGTTCAACAGTGCAACCGACGTAGTATCGTCAGTTACAGGATTAGGGCTGCGCCAAAGCGGAGTCCGCGATGTCTCCGCAGCACGGGCGGCAGGCGGCAGCGGAATGATGCGGATAATATCCGTATTGCGGCGGCTGTCGCTCTTTACAGGTTTGTTAGGGGCGATGATATTTATCGGCGCAGCACCGCTGTTGAGCCGTATCACTTTCGGCAGCGACCGATATATATGGGGATTCGTCTTCCTGTCGGCATCACTGTTGCTGAATGCCCTTACCGGAGGAGAACAGGCCGTGTTGCAAGGAGGCGAAAAATTAAAGCTCCTCGCCCGTTCGTCGGTAGCCGGCAGCATCCTGTCGCTGGCAATATCCGTCCCCCTCTATTACTTCTTCGGTATGGCCGGAATAGTGCCGTCGTTGATAGCCGCATCACTATCCACCTATATATTCGCCGCAATATATTCCAGACGGACATATCCGCCATCAGAGAAAATAACGGCACGTATCGCATTCCGCGAAGGAACACCTATGATGCGCCTCGGAATATACATGACCATAAGCGGATTCATTACCACGTTGCTGAACTACGTGCTTATAGCGTGGCTCAATCGTTACTCGTCCACGGCAGATGTGGGGTTGTACCAGTCGGGCTATACCCTCGTATCGCGATACGTGGGGCTTATCTTTATAGCCATGTCGTCCGAATATTATCCGCGCTTGTCCGCGGTTAGCAGCGACAATGCCGAAACCTCCCGGCAGGTTTCCCGACAGATAGAAACGACCCTGTTGCTGCTCGCTCCGCTGGCAACCCTCTTCCTTATGTTCCAGAACGAGATAATAAATCTTCTGTACGACAAGACATTCAATATGGCAACCCGATATACGGGTTGGGCTATAACAGGCGTTCTGTTCAAAGGCATATCATGGTCATTGGGATTTGTACTGTTGGCAAAGAGTCAGGGACGCCTCTTCCTTATTACCGAATTCATATCCGATACCACGTCGTTTATCATAAATATCCTCTTCTATACAATATGGGGGCTGGAAGGGTTGGGAGCCGCATTCCTGCTTAATTTTGTCCTCTACACGATTCTGATATGGGGACTCTGCGCCGTACGTTACGGGTTCCGTCCCGAAAAACGGATGTATTCCGTGCTGACTACAACTACCATACTGGTTGCGGCAGTATTCATTCTGTTGCGTATTCCCGCGCTGTACGGTATCCCGTTGGCATCCGCCGTAACATTGGCCACATTAATCTATTCGGTAACAATCATAAAAAAACGAGTAGAAAAATAAAAATCCCCCTGTGGTATTATTCATAATAAAAACACACCCATTAGCAAAAAAGTATTATATTTGCTCTCGTCTATCCCTGAAAGAGGAGGACTGGAAAACTTACGGAATAACAATATAATAACATAATAATCATAAGCATATGAAGTTCATCGTTTCAAGTTCGACACTATTGTTCCACTTACAGGCAGTCGGGCGTGTAATAAATTCGAAAAATACCATATCCATACTGGATAATTTCCTTTTCACCCTTTCCGACGGAGAGATGACCGTAACAGCCTCCGATCAAGAAACAACCATGACAACCACGTTCGAGGTACAGGAATCCGAAGGAAAAGGCGTTTTCGCCGTATCGGCAAAAATGCTGCTCGATTCATTAAAAGAGTTGCCCGACCAGCCGCTGACGTTCGAAATAAACGATGCTAACCTCGAGATATTCCTCTATTTCCAGAACGGGCAGTTCGGATTCGTGGGGATAAACGGTAACGACTATCCGCAGCGTGCCCCGATGAGCGATACCGCCAAGACCATATCCATCTCCTCCTCCGCACTGCTCAACGGAATAAACCGCACGTCGTTCGCGCTGGGCGACAGCGACCTGCGGCCGATAATGAACGGAATATACTTCGACATAAAACCCGACCATATCGTATTCGTCGCATCCGACAGCCAGAAACTCGCATGTTTCAAGAACATGTCGGTACAGACAGGATTGCAAACCTCGTTCATACTGCCGCGCAAACCGGCCACATTGCTAAAAAACATCCTTTCAAAAGAAGACGGCGACGTAACCATAACGTTCGACGACAAGAACGCATGTTTCAGACTCTCCGATTTTGTCCTCAACTGCCGTCTGATAGAAGGCACATATCCCAAATATGCAGCAGTAATACCGCAGAACAACCCGAGCCAGCTGATAATAGACCGTTCCGTATTTATCACGGCATTGCGAAGAGTCTCCGTATTCTCCGACCAGCGCAGCAGTCTCGTAAAACTGCAACTCTCGCCCGACAAGCTCGTAGTATCGGCTCGCAACATATCGTTCTCTACATCAGCACAGGAGAGCGTGGCATGCAGCTATACCGGCGACACGATGAATATCGGATTCAGTGCGAATTTCCTGATAGAGATACTCAACAACATAGCCTCGCAGGACATATCGCTGCAACTCTCCGACCCGTCCCGTGCAGGAGTAATCACCCCCGTAGTGAACGAGCCGGACGAAGACTTGCTGATATTGCTGATGCCGATAATGCTTACCGATTTTTAGCGATAGCGATATAAAGAATATTGCAGGTTGTCGAATATGAAGATAAACATAAAGAATCCGATAATATTTTTCGACCTCGAAACCACGGGCATAAATGTAGCCGAAGACCGCATAGTCGAGATAAGTTACATAAAAGTATATCCCAACGGCAAGGAAGAGAGCGAGACAATACGGGTAAATCCCGGAATCCACATACCTGAGGGAGCGACCGCCCTGCACGGCATAACCGATGCCGATGTGGCGGAAGCTCCCACATTCAAGGAGATAGCCAAACACATATCGAAAGTATTCGAAGGGTGCGATTTGGCAGGATACAATTCCGACAGGTTCGACATCCCGCTGTTGGCGGAAGAGATGATACGTGCCGATGCGAAATTCGACGTATCGCGCCGCAAGATGATAGACGTACAGACGATATTTCACAAAATGGAACAGAGGACGCTGGCGGCGGCATACAAGTTCTATTGCGGCAAGACGCTCGAAAACGCGCACTCGGCAGGAGCCGACACCCGTGCCACTTACGAAGTGCTTCAGGCACAACTGGACAGATACCCCGAACTGCCCAACGACGTAGCCGCCCTCTCCGAATTTTCGTCATTCAACCGCAACGTCGATTTTGCGGGCAAGATGGTATATGACGAAAACGGATGCGAAGTCTTTAACTTCGGCAAATACAAAGGAAAAAAAGTAATAGACGTGTTCAAAAAAGACCCGTCGTATTACGACTGGATGATGAAAGGAATATTTACCCTCAACACGAAGAAAACCCTTACCGAGTTGTGGATAAATTATCAGCGTAACAAATAAAAAAGAAAGCGATGTTGAAGAACAAAAAGATAATATTGGGCATAACCGGCAGCATAGCAGCATACAAGGCCGTATATCTGGCGCGGACGCTGATAAAGCGGGGAGCAGAAGTACAAGTTGTCATAACCCCGTCCGGCAAGGAATTCATCACACCGGTAACCCTATCGTCCCTTACCCAGAAACCTGTAATATCAGAGTTCTTCACCGCCAACACCGGAGAATGGCACAGCCACGTCGATTTAGGACTTTGGGCAGATGCCATGCTGATAGCCCCGGCAACAGCCTCCACCATAGCAAAAATGGCAAACGGCGTAGCCGACAATATGCTCATTACCACCTATCTCTCGGCGCGTGCGCCGGTATTCGTGGCTCCCGCCATGGATTTCGACATGTACCGTCATCCCTCGACACGGCGCAACCTCGAACTGTTGCGTTCATACGGAAACCATATCATCGAACCGGCCGAAGGCGCATTGGCCAGCGGTCTCGAAGGAAAAGGACGTATGGAAGAACCCGAAAAAATAGCCGACGAGCTGGAGCGTTTCTTCTCCGCGAGCAAAAGTTTCTTCGGGAAAAAAGTAATGATAACGGCAGGTCCGACATACGAAAAAATCGACCCTGTACGCTTCATAGGAAATTACTCGTCGGGTAAAATGGGATACGCCATAGCTACCGCTTTCGCATCGCGCGGAGCAGAAGTAACCCTCATATCCGGCCCGGTAACACTGCCGACACCGGCAGGAGTAAAGCGCATAGATGTAGAGTCCGCCAAAGAAATGTACAAGGCGGCGACAGAAAACTTCCCCGACAGCGACATAGCGGTAATGTGTGCAGCCGTAGCCGATTTCGCCCCCGAACAGACCAACGCCACAAAAATAAAACGCGGCAATGCCGACATGATGCTCAAACTGATACCCAATCCCGACATAGCAGCATCATTGGGACAAATCAAAAAACCGGGGCAAATACTTGCAGGATTTGCACTCGAGAGCGACAATGAAGAAGAAAATGCGCGGCACAAACTGGAGAAAAAAAATCTCGATTTCATAGTCCTGAATTCGTTGGCCGACAAAGGAGCCTGCTTCGGAGGAGACAACAACAAGATAACCATAATCTCCCGAACCGGCGAAAAGACGTCATACCCGATGAAAAGCAAGAGTGCCGTTGCCGACGACATAATAACATACATATCGGGAATATACGGTAAATAAAAAACAGATGAAACGATTCATACCGATTCTGTTGCTGCTTGTAACAAGCCATATCGACATTCAGGCACAAGAGTTGAACTGTCAGGTTACAATAAATATCGATCAGGTACAAGATCAGGTCGATGAAGAGATGTTCAATACGCTCCAGCAGTCCGTAACAGAATATATGAACGACCGCAAGTGGAGCAATGCGCAAATATCTATTGCCGAAAGGATAAACTGCGCCATATACATAACCATAAAAAGCATCGAAGACTCGCGCTACGTCGGCGATATTCAGATACAGGCAAGCCGCCCTGTTTACAACACCTCATATACCACCACCACGTTCAATTTCAAAGACTCGGAGTTTTCGTTCACCTATCAGGAATACGAACCGCTGGTCTATAACGACAACATGTTCGAGAACAATCTCACCTGCGTACTCAACTTCTATGCTTACCTTATTCTCGGAATAGATTTCGACACATTCTCGCCACGCGGCGGAGACGTCTTTTTCCGCAAGGCGGAGACGTTCGCCATAATGGGGCAAAGTTCGCAGGAAGCAGGATGGCAGACATTCGGCAGTTCGCGCAACCGATCGGCGATAATCTCCTCCTTTACCGAAGAGAGGTTGGCGCCGTACCGCGAAATGATGTACAAATACCACCGGCTCGGACTCGACCAGATGTCGATGTCCCCCGACAAAGGGCGCAAAGTGATAACACAGGCATTACAGACGCTCAAAGAAGTCTATTCGACAAACTCCATGTCCGTCCTGTTGCCGATATTCAGCGATTCCAAACTCGACGAACTCGTAAACCTCTATTCCGAGGCACCGCAGCAGGAGAGGGAAGACGTATATAAACTCCTTTCGGGTATATACCCGACCGAAGGACAACGGTTGCAGCAGTTGCGCAAAGGGAAGACCGATTAAAAAACGGACAAGCATGATAAAAAGCCTAACAATAAGAAAATATATACTTATCGACGAACTCACCATCGATTTCCGATCCGGCATGACCGTAATAACAGGAGAAACCGGAGCAGGAAAATCCATATTGGTAGGAGCGTTGAACATACTGTGCGGAGCAAGAACCGACACCAAAGTCATTCGACCCGGGGCAGACAAGTGCATAATAGAAGGATGCTTCGATATAACGGGATGCGCACTCGAATCCCTGTTCGAAGAATACGACATAGACTATGACGACGAAGCCGTAATACGCAGGGAAATAACAGCAAACGGCAAAACCCGCGCCTTTATAAACGACACCCCGACAAACATATCGGTATTGCGGAAAATAGGCGAACGCCTTATAGACATACACTCCCAGCACCAAAACCTGCTTCTTGCCGACAACACTTTCCAGTTGGATGCAATCGACCTCTATTCGGGTGACGAAGCCGAATTGTCGGCATACCATACCGCATACGCAGCATATCGCGAAAAAGAACGGCAGTTGGCCGAAGCCGAATCCCGTAAAAAACGCGGCGATGCCGAAGAAGAATACCTCAAATACGTATATGAACAGTTATCTCAGGCCAACCTGCAAGAAGACGAAGAAGAGCAGTTGGAAGAAGAACAAACCGAACTTGCACACGCCGAAGAGATAAAATACGCATTATATACGGCAGTAACAAAACTCGACGAAGAAAACGGCGGAGCATTGACAAATATCCGAGGCGCGCTGGCAGAACTCCGTTCCGTAGAAAGCAAGATAAAAATAGCGGAACTTGCAGAAAGAGCAGAACAACTCTATATCGAAGCCAAGGACATAGCCTCGGAGCTGTTCGACAAACAAGAACGGATAAACTGCGACCCCGCGCGCCTCGAACAGGTAGAAGAGCGGCTCTCGCAGATATACGCGTTGAAAAAACGCTATTCAAAAGAAAACATATCCCAGCTGATAACATTGCGCGACGAGACAAAGAAACAGCTCGACACGATAGCCGACAGCGGAGAAGAGATTGAACGCCTGCAAAAAGAAAAGCAAAAGGCAGCAGAGCAGATGAACAGTGCCGCCGAACAGTTGCGGAAAAAACGGAGAGAAGCAGCCGCGCGGTTCTCAAAAAAACTCGAAGAGATGGTGCGGCCGTTGGCAATGCCCAATATCCGTTTCAGCGTAGAATGGCAGCCGATGCCCGAACCCGACAAGAACGGAACAGAACAAGCCGTATTCTGTTTCTCAGCCAACAAGAACATGCCTCTTTCGCCGGTAGCGGCAAGCGCATCCGGCGGTGAAATATCACGTTTGATGCTCTGTATAAAAGCAATGATAGCAGCCGTTCACGGTATGCCGGCCATACTGTTCGACGAAATAGATACGGGAATATCGGGCGAAACGGCAGGACGTGTAGGCGGAATAATGGAGGCCATGTCGGCGGGGAGACAGGTAATAGTAATAACCCACCTGCCGCAAGTAGCATCGAAAGGCGACACGCACTACAAAGTGGAAAAAGACGAAGAAAGCGAAACGGTAACCGTAAACATCCTGCCGCTCGACCACAGGCAGAGGGTAGAAGAGATTGCTCGGATGATGAGCGGGCCTGTCCTTACCGAAGCAGCAATAAAACACGCAGGAGAATTACTCACCGAAAAGCATTGACAATAAAAATATGACAAAACGAGAAGACATGGTGTTCGGAATCCGAGCCGTAATAGAAGCCGTAGAAGCAGGAAAAGAGATTGACAGAGTTCTGTTGAAGCGCGATTTTTCAGGTGAATTAGCAGGCGAGCTCTTTGCCGTTCTTAAAGACAACGGAATCCGTCCCCAGCGCGTACCCGTGGAGAAGCTCAATGCGATAACCCGTAAAAATCATCAGGGCGTAATAGCATACATATCGCCGGTAAACTATCAGCCGATAGAAGAGATAATAGCATCGGTTTACGACAGAGGCGAAACGCCGTTTATCGTAGTCCTCGACCATATCACCGATGTCCGTAATTTCGGAGCCATAGCACGTACGGCCGAATGTGCGGGAGTACATGCAGTTGTCATCCCGTCGCGCGGAAGCGTAACGGTAACGGCCGACGCCGTAAAAACTTCAGCAGGGGCGTTACTGACCCTGCCGGTGTGCCGTCCGAAATCGTTGGAAGATGCCGTAAAATACATGAAATCGTGCGGGTTGCAGATAGTAACAGCATCCGAGAAAGCCTCGACAAATTACACAAAAGCCGATATGACACTCCCCACCGCAATAATAATGGGCGCAGAGGACAAAGGAGTATCGGCAACCCTGTCGGCAATATCCGATGTGGCAGTGTCAATGCCGCAGTTCGGCAAGATAGCTTCGCTCAACGTATCGGTGGCAACGGGAATCCTGCTGTACGAAGTGGTGCGGCAACGCAATGCCGGGTAGTCTTTTCCTCCGTTTCCCGGGAAGGCAGACCCTTTCGTTTTGCCTTCCGGTACAAAAGTCATGAATGCGTGTAAAAGCTGCCGTTTTGACGTGAAAAACGAAAAACGCTTGCAGATTGTAAAAAAAAACATAACTTTGTAAAATACAAATTATCGGCAAAATCCACAATAAATCTTTTTTATATGAAAATCAAGTATTTACTAACGTTTATTACATTGTTCGCCATGTTCTCCCAGAGTTTGAGGGCAGAAATTGTGGCGGACACAAGGTGGTACAAATTGGAGGCTTCCAACGGCAAGTTCATTTCCAATCTGGGGTCCACGACCAACGGTTCGTATATGACGCTTACCGACAGCGGCGTTGAGGACGACGGGATATATTGGACCTTCAAGCAGCTTACCGGCGGTTACTGGATGATAGTCTCCGCAAATGTGCCGAAACAGGCTGCCGACTGCGGCGGAACCACGGTTGCCAAGATGTCGCAGTGGGAGATTACCGGCAGTAATGTCAACCAGGAGTTTATAATGGAAGCGGTGGACGGTAAAGAAGATACATATCTTATAATACCGCGCAACGACCAAACCAAGGCTTACCAGTGGACTTCCTCCAATACCCTTATGCCGGTAGACAAGGATGCCTCGGACGAAACACAGCAGTTCCGTCTTGTAGCATACAAGGACGTGCTGCCCGAATATTGGGAGAACGAAACCGTCTTTGCCGTAAACAAAGAGCAGGGACATGCCACGTATATACCGTATCCCGATGCAGCACAGATGCTGGGCGACGAGTACTATTCAAAACCGTGGATTGAACCGACGTCCGACTACTTCATGTCGTTGAACGGGACATGGAAGTTCAATCTCGTGGAAGAACCGTCGCAGAGGCCGCAGGATTTCTTCGAGACCGATTACGACGTTTCGTCGTGGGACGACCTGCCGGTGCCGTCGAACTGGGAGATGCACGGCTACGACAAGCCTCTCTATTGCAACGTGGAGTACCCGTTTGCCAATACTCCTCCGTATATAACCCGCCGTACTGGCTATTCCGGTTACGGGATCAATCCGGTAGGTTCGTACCGCAGGGACTTTACACTGCCGGCTGACTGGGGCGACAAGCAGGTGTTCGTACACTTCGGCGGTATATACAGTGCGGCCTATGTTTGGGTAAACGGCGAATTCGTAGGATATACGCAAGGAGCCAACAATGACCACGAGTTCGACATAAGCAAATACGTAACCGCAGGCACCAACAACATATCGGTACAAGTATTCCGCTGGTGCGACGGAAGTTACCTCGAGTGTCAGGACATGTTCCGCATGAGCGGTATCTATCGCGACGTATATCTGTACGCTACCCCCAGGACATTTATCCGCGACCACTACATAACTTCCGAACTTGTATCTCCCGATTATACGTCCGGAAAACTGAATGTGGAAGCATGGGTAAACAACCGCGGGACGGAGGCCGAAACGGCAAAGGTCCAGTTTGAGTTGCGCGATGCCGATGACAGGCAGGTATACCTCTCGGAAGAGAAGGAGGTAACCATGCTTGAACCCGATACGGAAGAGAAGGTATCGTTCAGCGCCGATTTGAGCGGCCTTGCATTGTGGAGTGCGGAAATCCCCAACCTCTATACGGTGATAATGACGCTTAAGGACGAGGCCGGCAATGTTACCGAAACGTTCTCCACAAAATACGGATTCCGCCATATAGAGATAAAGGACAGGCTCGTATATATAAACGGAAAAAGAATAGTATTCAAAGGCGCGAACAGGCACGATACGCATCCCCGGCTCGGGCGTGCGGTGGATGTTGAAAGCATGCTCACCGACGTGATAATGTTCAAGCAGAACAACCTGAATACGATACGTACAGCCCACTACCCGAACCAGGCCAAGATGTACGCCATGTTCGACTACTACGGCCTGTACGTTATGGACGAGGCCGACATAGAGTGCCACGCCAATACCAATATAAGCAACTACACGTCGTGGGCGCCGGCATTCGTCGACAGGGCCGAACGCATGGTTTACCGCGACAGGAACCACCCGTCGGTTATATTCTGGTCGCTCGGCAATGAGAGCGGCGACGGCTCGAACTTTACCGATACGTATAATGCCGTAAGGGCGTTGGACCCCCGCATTATACATTACGAAGGACAGGGAAGCTGGAACCATACCGACTTGACCTCCAACATGTATCCGTCGCTCGAGACACTCGAGTCGAACGATGCAAGCAGCGACTCGCGCCCGCACTTCGTGTGCGAATATGCGCACGCCATGGGTAATGCCATAGGGAACCTGCAGGAGTACTGGGATATTATGGAAGAGAGCAACAGGATAATCGGTGGTTGCATATGGGACTGGATCGACCAGTCGATATACAATCCGCAGGATCTTGTGGACGGAGTTGAGAACCCGCGTCTCTATACCGGGTACGATTTCCCCGGCCCGCATCAGGGGAACTTCTGCTCCAACGGAATAATTACGTCCGAAAGGGTGGAATCGCCCAAACTGAATGAAGTGAAGAAGGTGTACCAGTATATCAAGTTCACCGATTTCGATGCCGACACGAAGAACATTACCGTTAAGAACCGTTATGCGTTCCTGAATCTCGACAACTTCGTATTTGCATGGACGCTTCTTGAAAACGGCGAGGTGAAAGAGTCCGGGACCCTTTCCGTACCGGCTCTGGAAGCAGGCGAAGATACCCAGGTGGCAGTTCCGTTCACCGTTGCCATAACCGACGATGCCGAGTACCTGCTCAATATAGAAGCATCGCTGAAAGAGGCTACGCCATGGGCAGAGCAGGGGCACATACTGGCACGCGAACAGTTCAGCCTGACCGGCCAGGTAAAGCTCCCGGCAATAGATACTGACAAAATAAACGAGACGCTGGTTGTAACGGACAACTCGCAGAACCTGACAATAGAGGGCGATGCCGTACTTGCCGTGTTCGACAAGCAGACGACGGTGCTGAAACAGCTCCAGTTGAAGGGCCGCGACGTAATATATGGCGAAAACGGGTTCGTATTCAACGAACACCGCTATATAGAGAACGACAAATATACCTCCACATGGCTGTCGTTCACCTCGCCCAATATAACCTATTCGGTTTCGGACGACAGCAAGTCGGTTACCGTTACCGCCGCGCGTACCGCATACGGCAAGTGTACATATACGATAACCTATACGGTATATGCCGACGGAGTCATGGATATGGAGGCCGAATTCACACCTTCCGTTTCCACATTGCGCCGTATGGGGTTGCAGTTCTCCCTGATGCCCGGCATGGAAAATGTTACATACTATGCGCGCGGGCCGTGGGAAAACCATATCGACCGCAAGACCGGTTCTTTCCTCGGCATATATGAAGACAGCGTGGTAGGGTTTGAGGAGCGTTATGTAAAACCGCAGACCATGGGTAACCGCGAAGATTTCCGCTGGATAATATTTGCCGATGAAGACGGCAACGGAATAAAGGTAACTTCCGAGGGTACCGTCAATTTCTCGGCTTTGCACAATACCGACAGCGAGTACATGAATCTCGACCACTGGTGGGAAATAGAGTCGGCAAGGCGGGATGAGGTGATAGTCCATTTCGATAATATACAGCGCGGTCTGGGAAATGCAAGTTGCGGCCCGGAGACCATATCGAAATATCTTGTCCCCATGGAGACCCGTTCATACAAACTGCGTTTTGAAAGTTACGGCGAACCTGCTGCGGTAGGGTATTGTACCCCGTCCATAACCCCCGACGAATCGACCTATATAACTTCAATGACGGTGTCGGGAAGCGTGGCGGACGAAGCAGTGGAATATTCGTCGGCGACAGCCCCGGAGAACCCGTATATCATACACGGTGTGCCCATGACCCTCTATACGCACGAATCTCTCGGCGTTTCAGTGGAAGCGACCGCGGCTGCGGCATCGGACTACATTGCGATATTCGTCGACAAGAACAACGACGGACAATTCTCGGCCGACGAGATGCTGGCTCATGAAGCTGATGCTGTATCGTTCAGCAAGTCCTTGAACTTGGGCGATATGGAGCCGGGCGTTTACAGGTTCAGGCTCGTTATGGACAGGCAGGGAGATGACTTCCAACCGGCAGACCATGTATGCGGTCCGATTACGGCCGGCGAGGTTCACGATTTCAAGGTAAATCTGAAGGAGTATGTTGAAGTGGAGACCCCCGACTACTGCATACCGTCCGGAACCATGCACTCCGGCAGGGAAGCATACCTCGAGAGCGCATCCACCACAGGCGCAGATACAGACATGACATATTCGGTAACCTCGGCACCAACTTCCGTATATCAGATAATACCCGATGATATAGTTGTAAGGCCCGGAAGCAGCTTTACGCTTAACCTCGTGGCACATGCTGCAGGACCGCGCTCTACAAGTGCGATATATCAAGATTTCCGATACAATACCGCAACACTGTATGCCGATTGGGATGCAGACGGAGTATTTACCCAAATATCAATTTGGGGCTCCATGCCGCCGTTAAACAACATACTCGGTAATTACGACGAAGTTATGAACATAACCGCCAACATCAGCGTACCGTCCGATGCCGTATATGCCACAACCCACTTACGCGTGATATATCACAATGCATGGGACAATGCAATATCGGCATGTATGACCAACATTTACGAAGGAATGGCATACGATTTCCCGGTAACAGTCTCCTCAAGCAGCGGAATAGAAGAAACCGAAGCCGAACAACCCGAAGTAACCATATATCCCAACCCTGCCACAACATACGTGATATGCAAAGGCGGAGCATTGTCGGGTTCCAGAATAGATATTCTGAATATGGCAGGCGTAACCGTAAGCAGCGTTAATGTCGCAGACGGAGAAGAAGCCGTTCAGGTACCCGTCGATTCGCTTCCCGCAGGAATCTATATACTGCGGGTAACAAACGGCAGTAGCGTTACATATACAGGCCGTGTATCAGTAAGATAACACAACCGAAAAGGGCAAAAACCCTTTGGCTCCAGACAAAAGAATCCGTTTCGGAATAAAACCGAAGCGGATTTTTTTATATCAGAAGAAAAACCCTGTCCGAAAAACTATAAAATCAAGATTCCCGAAAACAAAACAAAAACACCGGTGTTATAAAGAAAACAAATCACCCAAAAGAACAATAAAAATAAAAAAATACCGACATCCCGAACAAACGCCTTACCAACCGTGTTATAATAATGAAAAGCAATAAAAACAATATATAAAGTTATCCTCTTTCTTGTTTTTGATATATTTCAAGTTTGGACTGACCGACTCGTGAGAGCCGGTCAGCCTTATTATAAAGACCAATAAAACAACATCGGGCATATAACGCAAATCCCCCAAAGTGCAAAATAAAAAACGGACAAAACCATACATCGAAGAACCTCCCTATATAAATCACTAGTAAAACGAAAACCGAAATTAAAAATAAAAGAAGCGAATTAACCGTAAATTTTTATCTTTGCTGAAAGAAAAACAAAGACAATGTCGATAACCTCGGTAAAGAAATATTGCGTAAAAGGATACAGGCGAATATCGCACCGTAAAGGATACGGAGTACATTCCCCGTTTGTATATACGTTGATAACACGGGTAATAGAAGAAGACGCAGCCTATTATGCATACGACAAAATAGAAGAAAAAAGAGAAACCGTAAAAACCGCGCTGACAGGCAAACAGCGACATTCCCTTATGCCGCTTAAAACCGCCAAATTACTGTTCAGGATAATAAACAAGTTCAAACCCCGCAGCATATTAGAATGCGGGACATCATACGGAATCTCCACAACAGCCATAATACTTGCTGCACCCGAAGCACAAATAAAAACAGTCGAGGCCGACGACCGTCGGCGTGCATACCTGCCGCAGCACGACAATATCGAAATACACAGCAGCGGATATATCGAGGAAATATCCGCAAGTTACCAAAACACAAATCCGCCGGAATTCATATATATAAGAGAACAAGACCGCGCAGAAGAATACGAGAAAATCTTTACATCCATAGAGCACTGCATATCCGACAATACGATTATCATGGGAGAAGGCATGCACAAAACCGAAGAGATATACCGTTTGTTTAACAAGATGGCAAAACACGAAAAAATAAAAGTCTTTATGGACATGTACGATACCGCACTCTTCATAGCATCCCCCAAACTGAACAAAGAACGCTACAAAGAATCATTTTAGAAGAAAAGATATGAAAATATACACCAAGACCGGCGATGCCGGAACCACATCATTAGTAGGAGGCAAAAGAGTCCCGAAAAGCGATGTGCGGTTAGAAGCCTACGGAACAGTTGATGAACTCAATGCCTTTATCGGCGACCTCATAAACGAAATAACCGATGCAGAAGACAAAAAACTCTTGATTTTTATACAAAACAAACTCTTCGTAGTAGGGTCAAAACTCGCCTGCGAAGAAGAAAGCAATATAAAACTGCCGGGAATAACCCCCGAAGACATCGAAAAAATCGAGAAACGCATAGACACGATAGAAACAACCCTGCCCAAGCACAGCAAATTCATACTGCCGGGAGGAACACCCGCAGCCTGCAAGGCACATATCTGCCGGACAGTAGCCCGCCGAGCAGAACGGAACATCTGCCGTCTCGCCGAGCAAAGCAAAGTCGATGCCGAAGAAACAGCATTCATAAACAGGTTATCCGACTACTTCTTCGTCCTCTCTCGGCATTGCAACATATCAGCAGGCAACACGGAAACATATTGGGGCGAATAAACAAACGGCCGCCACTATTAACAGCCGAAGAACAAACCGGTTTAGCCAAACGGTAAATAAAACAAAAAACGGGCGGCGAAACGACGCGGACGATTAAAATAATATGCTGGCAATCAAGTAAATGTCAAACAGGATAATACATTTAGTAATTTTAATTGCCAACCAGTTGAGAATATAAAAAATTTATCCTACATTCGCGAGAAATTTGTAATAATATCATGTATCGTTCGAGGAGAAAAAACTCCCGGGACGGACAAAAAAAGATATAAGATATGTATTGGACATTAGAATTGGCCTCGAAGCTCGAAGACGCGCCGTGGCCGGCAACAAAAGACGAGTTGATAGATTACGCAATGCGGTCGGGAGCACCGTTGGAAGTAATAGAAAACTTACAGGAAATAGAAGACGAAGGCGAAATATACGAGTGCATAGAAGACATCTGGCCCGACTACCCCACCAAAGAAGACTTCTTCTTCAACGAAGAAGAGTATTGACCCCTTCGAATAATAGAACATTCAAACCACCCCGGCGCGACAAACAACGAAAATTTGTTTGTCGCGCCGGTGCTTTATGGGCTTTGAGGTGTGGGTTGTGAATCAAAAACATTGACTCAAAAACAAATAAAAAGGTCGCTAAAATCAAACCCCTCAATATTTTCCCTTACAAATGCTTTGATAGGCGGACAGCCTGTCGCTGTCTCATCCGGCGAAGGTGATGGTAATTCCGACTCCGATCTTCGATGGGACGGAAGAAAACCGGATGAAGCTTGAAGACAAGGCATGTAAGCTTCAAGAAAAGGAGCAGGAAGTGGAACAATTGACAAAGGATGCGGCGAAGGCTCGTTCTGTTATACAGCCATTTCGTAACCACAAAGTTGATTTCACACCACCGCAAATTACAGAGAAAGTACCATTGTTCGGTACGGACAAATGGATTGAGCGTCAGAATCGGTCTATCTCCAAGCAGTTTACCGAAATTGTCCGGAAGATAGAATCCCTATACAGAAATGATGCAGCCCGACAGGTTGAAACTGCCCAGAATAATGTTCTAGCGGATTACGGTGAACTTTATCAGTTAAGACGGGAGAATAAAACTCTTTCAGACACAAACGAAAATTTGGAGTCAGAACTGAATCATTGCTCGGCCAGTTGGCTATACCTTCAGTTCGCAATATGATTTTTGCAATAGCCGATGCGCTCATCAGTGGGCAACCGATACCTGTTTCTTCCGGAGGCGGTGGTGGTAATTCCGACTCAGACCTTCGTTGGGATGGTCGCAGACCGGATGAAGAGGAAGATGAGTATAAACGGAGGTGCCTGATGTTTGCTGTTGGGATAGTAAACAGACAGAATGGAAGGAAAAGTTATAAAAGAAAGTAGTATATGCAACTCTCATTTCACTTGCCTCTTTCCACATTTATGTGTATTTTTGCACACGAATGTAGAAAGGTCTTCTATGGAAAAGAAAGAGTATAAAAATCGTATTCGGGTGATTCTGGCTGAGAAAATGGTTACAAACACTTATTTAGCTGAACAGCTTGGGGTATCAAAGATGACAATAAGCCGGTGGTGTACTAATACTACACAACCTAGTGCTCCGCAATTGATTGAAATTTCAAGGGTGCTGCAGTGTGAATTGAAAGATTTGTATGAACCTTATGAATAAATCAGATGTGTTGCTAGTAGAGGGATGAACAAGATGAAGAAAATGAAATATAAAGGAATAGATTTGTTTTGTGGTATAGGTGGATTTAGACTTGCAATGGAAGCTAATAATGTTCAATGTGTTTTTTCATCTGACATAGATAGATTTGCACAAGAAACATATAATGCTAATTTTAATGAGATCCCCAAAGGAGATATAACTAAAATAGATGCGGAAAGCATTCCCACTTTTGACATACTGACTGCAGGATTCCCTTGTCAGCCGTTTAGTTATGCCGGCCTATGTCAAGGATTTGAAGACCAAACGAGAGGTACTTTATTTTTCGATATATGTAGAATAGTTTCATATCATCATCCTAAAATGATATTTCTAGAAAATGTAAAGGGGTTGGTTTCTCATAAAAATGGACAAACATTGAATACAATTCTTTCTAATTTAAAAGAATTGGGTTATTATCCATATTGGACTGTTTTAAGTTCTTTAGATTTCGGCTTGCCGCAAAAAAGAGAAAGATGGTATTGTGTCGCTTTTGATAAACCGATTCAATATGTGTTTCCTAAACCACTAGGTGGAAATCCGGTATTAAGAGACATTGTTGATGTAAATGATCATTCAGCCAATTTGAAACTTACTAAATTTGAGATAGACAGGATTAAGTTTCATTTTGCTCATTGTTCTGAGCAGGAGAGAGTGCAGCATGATAATTCCAAGTATGCTCCTAATACAAAGAAAGGTAAATACGGTGTGTTCTCTTATCAAAAGCCGGACGGTTCTCTTAGGTTTCATGTAGGGGATATTGCCAAAACTCAGATACAAGAGGCATTTTATGCTTGCTTGGATACGTATGCTCCAACAATAATAGCAGGTCGCACTCCAAAACTTTGGGATTTAGAAAGGAAACTTTCTGTCTTGGAAGCTAAAAGATTACAGGGATTTCCAGATGATTTTATAATGCCTGTTTCTGACAATCAAGCATACAAACAATTGGGAAACTCAGTCAGTGTGCCAATAATAAAAGCAATTATGAAATCCATGATTGCAGCATATGAACAATCTAAATAAATGTAGGTATGTATTACTTTTCCAAACAAACAATAGTTAATTCAATTGAAATGCTAAAGAATAATATTCCAAGTAAATTTATTGGACT
This sequence comes from Candidatus Caccoplasma merdipullorum, assembly GCA_017694415.1. Classification (GTDB taxonomy): domain Bacteria; phylum Bacteroidota; class Bacteroidia; order Bacteroidales; family G3-4614; genus Caccoplasma_A; species Caccoplasma_A merdipullorum. The sequence continues at coordinate 2,312 of JADIMW010000076.1, read as the reverse complement.
ATTATCAATACTTAGAAGCATAAAAACGGATGGCTTACGGACGAATGAAACTTATAAAATAAAAGATTCATTTATTGGAGATTGGCTTAATGACATAATGATGTTAGAAGACGTTGCTCCAGTTGAATCAGAGTCTACACTTTATGTTCGATTTGCAAATGGTTGGTCTGAATATGTTTCAGACACAATGTTTTCTGCAAATCCTAAATTGTATGCTCTCATTGTTTTTATATATAAATTTGAAGGGTTTGTCGAGAAACCAACAAATGAAAACTTATTAAAACTGTTTATTGAAGATTTTCACTTGTCCTTAGAGAATGTCAATGATTGGTTTGATAAGAGCGTTATTCAAATAGACTATTCTGATAATAAGGTTGATAGAACTTCATTAAAAAACGAATTACATTTAACATATAGCACTTTGACATTTGAAGGAGGATATTCAGTAAAAGCGAAAGCTTCAGAATTATCACGAGCACCTTTTATACAAACTTTATATGCAGGCATGGATAGTATGAAATGTTTGCTTGTTTCTCGTACTGATTTAGAGTATTTATATCCTTCTAAAATGGAATGTAGTAAACAGTTGGATGATTTTGTGTCTCGCCAAATAATTTATTATGGTGCTCCTGGAACGGGAAAATCCCACAGAATAAAGAAGCAATTGGAAGGTGTATCGAAAGAAAACATTTTTAGAACGACTTTCCATCCGGATAGTGATTATTCCACCTTTGTCGGGGCATATAAGCCGACAAAAGCAAAGAAACCGCTTTATGGACTTAACGGAGGTCTTACAGTCAGGTTGAATGATGGGAAAGATGATTTGGATGAAGATATAATTACTTATAAATTCATACCTCAAGCGTTTATAAATGCCTATATGCAAGCATATAGGAAACCGAATGAAAATGTCTATTTGATCATTGAGGAGATAAACAGGGGGAACTGTGCACAGATTTTTGGTGACTTGTTTCAACTTCTTGATAGGGACGAAAACGGCAAATCTGAATATACGATCAAGGCAGATGCTGATTTAAAGGCATTCTTGGAAGATGAACTTAGTGAAGAAGGCAAAGAAGGCCTAAAGGACGGGGAACTGTGTCTGCCGTCCAATCTTTATATCTATGCCACTATGAATACTTCCGACCAGTCCCTGTTTCCGATTGACAGTGCGTTCAAGCGTCGTTGGGACTGGGAGTATGAGCCGATTAAGTACAAGAACACGGATTGGGTGATTGATGTTGACGGTTTGAAATACAGATGGAGCGATTTCCAAAAAGAAGTAAATGCCCGTATCTTAAAAGATACGGGTTCTGAAGACAAGATGCTGGGCGATTATTTTGTAAATCCGCCAACAAGAATCATTTCCTATAACTTATTCAGGAACAAAATATTGTTCTATTTGTGGAATGATGTATGCAAGGACGGTGATGCTGACATATTCCCCACAGATGAGGACTTCTCTTTTTCCAAATTGTATGATGAAGACAGCAAGCGGCTCATTGTTTCAATGATGGACAAACTGGGATTGAAGCCTATTGATGAGAACGGTACGGAAGATAATGAGGATGATATGTCTGAAGACGATGATAACAGTACCTCTTCTGTCCGATATTCTATTAATGGAGAGGAAACAGATGAAAAAGGTAAAGCATGGGGGAAGGGTGCATTAGTAAAACGTGCTGTCGAGATTTATTGCAATAATCATGCCCAAGACACTGCAGCTCATATACGAGATGTTTGGATGTCTGAGAATTTTATAATTCCTCATATAGTAGAGACAGACGAAGATCGAGAACAACGTATACATAACTCAAGTGACCCTAACGCAGAGGGAAGATCCAAAGAAATAAAATTACCTAACGGCGAATCGCTACATGTATCTACACAAGTAGGAGATGGCAAACAACGTAAAAGTTTTTCTGATTTTCTTTCCAAAATCAAATCTAGACCAGAATGGGGAATTGATATTCAAGAATTGTAATTATGCTGCTGTTCATCGAAGGATACCCGTATAGTTTGGATGATATGGTCAGGGATGGACTGACCGTCAGAGATGTGCTCAAAGATGTAGTGTCCGTTCCTGCCAAGGAAAATAGATACGCTTTTGGGTATGTAGGGTATTGTTATAGCAAAGCGGCAAAAGATGTAGTTTTCTTTCTGCCCAAAGTGGTACTGACTGGTGAGCAGAACGAAGAAAACGGTGACGATACGATATTCGGTGCGTCACCGCAGGAAATCATAGACTTTGAATCAGATAAAATAAAGTCCAAGTTCACAGAAGAAGGGTGCAAGGAATACAAGGAGTTTCT
>JADIMW010000075.1 GCA_017694415.1 Candidatus Caccoplasma merdipullorum | reverse complement strand
CGCATGGTGGGGTAAGGGGCGTTTATATGTCTTTATGGTGACATTCGATGCACTGTGCCCCCTTTTTACTAACGATGCAGATTATTTTCGCTTCTGTATCATATAGGCGCGTAGTTGCGGATTTGAGGTTACATTGTAATTGATGCCGACGGTGCTTAGCCTAATACACAGGCACTCCAAAAACGCCTGCCTTCCAATACGAGGTTCTACAGCCGGTAATTAAAAACCTTGCGCCTTAAGCGTCTCTATAAACTTGACTGAAAATACCTCGTTGTTTTGTTTCGTATATCTGATATCGGTAAATACCTGCGCAAGAGTCTCTTTGTTATTCTCTTTCACAAACCCTATATTTTCCGGGAGAGCTTCCTTCGGGGAGTATATCGAGTCAATCACCTGTTTATCGTAATCGTTATAGCTCTCTTCATGTATATATGCCTCAGCAGGCAGTCTGTCGGGCTGTTGCGGCATTTCGTCGGGATACCCTACTGTTATAGTCGTAACGGGCATAACCAGCTTCGGCAGATTGAGAGCCTTAATTATCATGTCGGGATTGTATGTAGTCGTACCGATGTAGCATATCCCGAGCCCCTCCATTTCGGCAGCCGTGCAGAATTGCTGTGTAAATATTACGGCATCGAGAGCTGCCGCCAAAAACGATTGAAAATTATCATATCCCGATTTGGCATTTCTAAATTCGCACCACTTCACGAAACGGTTGAAATCGGCGCAGAAGGTTAGAACTACGGGAGCGGCAGTTATCATCGGCTGGTTGAAATGCGCCGGTGCCAAAGCCCTTTTCTTCGCTTCGTCGCGGGTAACAATAACACTGTAAAGCTGCATGTTGCCGGTAGTCGATGCTTGAGCAGCCGTTTGTAAAAGTCTGTTCAGCAAACTCTGCGGAACATCCGTAGTCTTATATTTCCTTATGGTCCTTCTCTGTTTAAGAATATCAGCATTCATGTCTAATTTATTTTTTCGCTAAGTTAATAAATATATCGCAAATAACGTCCGAAAGCCTTTTCGTATGTGTACTTATGAATATTAAAAGCGTCATCTTGCAATAATATACCAAAAGGCAGATTTGTAATAACCGACCTGTTTCTTGTGCTTCCATTTGTTGATAGTCTTTACTTTTTGGAAAATTTTTTTCTTCTGTTGTATTCGTAATATGCTGGTAATCAGTGTTGTGGTTTTTTGTTTTGGGAAACTGCAGCGTTGTTAATAAAATTTCGGTTTGTAATTTGTGTAAAACAAATATTATATATAAACTTGCAGTGTGAAAGTTCTTGCGAACACTTCCATACTGAAAAATCCAATAAAATAATAATATAAAGCATACTTAATTCTGTTATAAATGGAACCCAAGACTTACTCTTTCGACGAGGTCGTAAAAGCGACGACCGAATATTTTGACGGTGATGAACTCGCAGCTCGGGTATGGGCGAACAAATACGCGCTCAAAGACTCGTTCGGCAACATATACGAAAAGACCCCCGAAGATATGCATCTGCGCATAGCGAAAGAGATAGTCAGGATAGAGAACACATACCCCAATCCCATGACAGAAGAAGAGTTGATGGGACTTTTCCGCCACTTTAAATACATAATTCCGCAAGGAAGTCCCATGAGCGGCATCGGCAACAACTATCAGATAGGATCGTTGTCGAACTGTTTTGTAATAGGAATGGAAGGAAGTGCCGATTCGTACGGAGGCATAATGAAGATAGACGAAGAGCAGGTACAGTTGATGAAACGTCGCGGCGGAGTAGGGCACGACCTCTCCCATATACGTCCCAAAGGGTCGCCGGTAAAAAATTCGGCATTGACATCAACCGGACTGGTTCCGTTTATGGAAAGATATTCCAACTCAACCCGCGAAGTTGCACAAGACGGCCGCAGAGGAGCATTGATGCTTAGCGTATCGATAAAGCATCCCGATTCGGAATCGTTTATCGATGCGAAGATGACAGAAGGAAAAGTTACCGGAGCTAACGTATCGGTAAGAATCACCGACGAGTTTATGACCGCCGCGATAGAAGAGCGTCCGTTCGTCCAGCAATACCCAGTCGATTCGGACAATCCGATGGTATCGAAAGAGATAAACGCATCGGCATTATGGCACAAAATAGTCCACAACGCATGGAAGTCGGCCGAGCCCGGAGTCCTTTTCTGGGATACCATACAGAGAGAATCCGTACCCGATTGCTATGCCGACCTCGGATTCAGAACCATATCCACCAATCCATGCGGAGAAATACCCCTGTGTCCGTACGACAGTTGCCGTCTGTTGGCGATAAACCTCTATTCATACGTAGTAAATCCGTTTACAAAAGACGCATATTTCGATTACGAACTCTTTAAATCGCACGTGCGCGTGGCGCAACGCATTATGGACGACATAATCGACCTCGAAATGGAGAAGATTCAGAAAATATTGGAAAAGATAGAATCCGATCCCGAAATAGAAGAAGTAAAACATACCGAAAAATGCCTGTGGGAAAAAATCCGCACCAAAACCCTTAAAGGACGTCGCACGGGCGTAGGGACGACAGCCGAAGGCGACATGCTTGCCGCACTCGGTTTGCGGTACGGAACACCCGAAGCGACGGAGTTCTCGGAAAACGTACACAAGACACTTGCCATAGCAGCCTACAATTCGTCGGTAGAGATGGCAAAAGAACGCGGAGCATTCGAAGTATTCGACATAAACCGCGAAGCAAACAACCCGTTTATAAAACGTCTTGCCGAGGCCGATCCGCAATTATATGAAAACATGAAGCAGTACGGCCGTCGCAACATAGCGTGTCTTACAATCGCCCCGACAGGAACCGTAAGCATGATGAGTCAGACGACATCAGGCATAGAGCCCGTTTTCATGCCCGTATATCGCCGCCGTCGCAAGGTAAATCCCAACGATGCGGACGTACACGTCGATTATACCGATGAAAACGGCGACACATTCGAAGAATACACCGTTTTTCATCACAAGTTCCTTACATGGATGCAGGTAAACGGATACGAAAAGAAAGAACGGTACACCCCCGAAGAGATAGAACGCCTCATTCAGGACTCGCCCTATTACAAAGCCGCTTCGAACGATGTCGATTGGATACAGAAAGTCCGTATGCAGGGACGCGTACAGAAGTGGGTCGATCATTCCATAAGCGTAACCATAAATCTGCCTGCAGACGTATCGGAAGAGTTGGTAGGAAACCTCTATGTCGAAGCATGGCGTAGCGGTTGCAAAGGGTGTACCGTATATCGCGAAGGTTCACGTTCGGGAGTCCTTATTTCAATCGACAAGAAAAAGAAAGAAGAATCATCCGATGCAAGACCGTTCGACCTCGTCCGTCCGACAGAACTCGAAGCCGACGTCGTACGTTTCCAGAACAACCGCGAAAAATGGATTGCATTTATAGGATTGCAAGACGGCAGACCATACGAAATATTCACCGGATTGGCCGATGACGAAGAAGGCCTGCTGATACCCAAGAGCGTAGAGCGCGGAAAAATAATAAAGGCAATAGATGAAGACGGAAACAAACGCTACGATTTCCAGTTCCGCAACAAACGCGGATACAAGACCACGGTAGAAGGGCTGTCCGAGAAATTCGACCCCGAATACTGGAACTATGCAAAACTCATATCCGGCGTATTGAGGTACGGAATGCCGATAGATAAAGTCCTCAAATTAGTATCGAGCCTGCAACTCGACAGCGAATCCATCAACACATGGAAAAACGGAGTGGAACGAGCCTTGAAAAAATACATACCGAGCGGAACGAAAGCAACAGGACAAAACTGTCCCAAGTGCGGAGAGACGCTGATATATCAGGAAGGGTGCTTGAGATGCCCGTCATGCGGATATTCCAAGTGCGGATAACTACCCGGCTTAAAATACTGACAGGCAAAAACGGGTTTGGAACATAACCCGTCAGACGGAGCAATCTAAGAGATACAAGTACCGAAAACCGATAAACAATTTCATATCGCGCTTGTATCTCTTAGTCGTATAAAGAGCCCTTTAAATATAAAAATAACAGACAATCCGCTGAGACAAACATAACTTGAGAGATGAACATAGAACTGAATATCGAATATCTTGCCAACGCCGGAGAAGTACTGTGCGTTGCAGTATCGGAATGGGAAAATGATGAAGAAGAGATAATCGTTCGCCCTATGAAAGATAACGGAAACGGACATTGGAACATCAGTTTCCAATACGAAAAACGGCGACCGCTGACATACAAGTATATATTGAAGTCAGGCGAAACGGTCTTGCGCCGAGAGTGGGGAAGAGGCCGGGCAATTGTTCCGGGAGATTCCCCCGAATCCGTAATCTCGTACGACAGTTGGCTCGACATGCCATCCGACTCGTATGCATATTCAGTACCGTTCGCCATACTCTTCGGCAGACAATATATGGGGAACGCAACAGCAGAGAATACAGTTACATTCAGAGTCTGCGCCCCTATGCTGCCGCACGAAAGCACAATAGCATTAACCGGCGATTTCCTTTACGACAAATGGTCGGTAAAAGAAGCTCTGGAGTTGAAACCCCTCGATTATCCGTTTTGGGAAATCTCCGTACCAAGAGAAACATTTAAATCCCGCATAGAATACAAATATATAGTAATAGATTCCGAGACCGGTAAACTGAAAGAGTGGGAAGACGGAACGAACCGTAGCATCACACTCCCCGACAAAGGTTTTACGGGAGCATGTATAATATCGGACGACAAACTACATGTCGCCCCCGAACTGTGGCGTGGGGCAGGGGTAGTAATCCCCCTTTTCTCGCTCAGAAGTCAGAACAGTTGGGGAATAGGAGATATATCCGATTTGAAAATGATGGTCGATTGGGCCGCATCAGCAGGAATGCGGGTAATCCAACTGCTTCCCGTCAATGATACCACCAACGGCCGCAGTTGGTACGACTCCTACCCGTACAGTGCAAACACATCATTCGCGTTGCATCCGGCATATCTCGATGTACTGAAAGCAGGCAGTCTGCGTAATATCGACAAGATGCAGACCTATCTCGACGAAGCAAAAAAATTAAACGCCCTTCCCGAATTGGACTATGAAAAGGTGGTGCGCCTAAAAGAAAGCTACTTAAGAGAACTATATGCCGAATCCCGGATGAAGTTCATGGACAATCCCTATTTCAAAGATTTCATGCGCATCTCCAAAGAGTGGCTGATGCCCTATGCCGCATACAGTTACCTGCGCGACAAATACGGAACAAGCGATTTTTCGCAATGGGAAGAATATTCGGCATACGATTATGACGCCGTCAGTGCCTTATGGAAAGACATGGAAAGCGAATCCGCAAAAGAGATATACTTTTACTGCTTTGTACAATACCATCTGTTCATGCAGTTCAGCGAAGCGCGCGAATATGCCCATTCGTCAGGCATAATGTTTAAGGGCGATATACCTATAGGCGTAAACCGCAACAGTGCCGACGTATGGCAGAATCCCGACCTTTTCGACTGCGGACTGCAAGCCGGTGCCCCCCCCGACGATTTTGCAAAAGACGGACAAAACTGGGGTTTCCCGATATATAAATGGGATATAATGCGGCGCGATGGGTACAGTTGGTGGAAAGCCCGTTTAAAATGCATGTCGCGATATTTCGATGCATACCGAATCGACCATATCCTCGGTTTCTTCAGGATATGGGCCCTTCCGTCAGAAGCCCGCAGCGGACTGCTCGGCCATTTCGTCCCTGCGATGCCGCTTACGATAGAAGAGATGGAGCGAACCGGGTTCTATTTCGATGCAGAACAATATTTACAACCATATATTACCGACGAAATACTCGAAGAAGAGTTCGGCAGCTCGGCCGACGAAATAAAAGAACGGTACTTTACGAAAACAGCAGACGGAATCCGGTACAGTTTCAAAGACGAATACCGCACGCAGGCGATGCTGGAACGTAATCTCCCATACGACGACGAGAAAACAGAAGACAAATCAGTCCGTGAGGTATTGATGAAGCTCCATACCGAAGTCCTCTTTATAGAAGACCCCGACAAAACCGGAAGTTATCATCCGCGCATAGCGGCTCAGAACGGGCGGACATACAAAACCCTCGACAGTTCGCAGCGTCAGGCATTCGACCGCTTGTACGAAGACTTCTATTTCCATCGTCATAACGACTTCTGGAGAAAAGAAGCCATGCGCAAACTCCCGGCACTAATATCCGCGACCGACATGCTCGTATGCGGAGAAGACCTCGGAATGATACCGGCCTCTGTTCCCGACGTCATGCGTACGCTGAACATCCTCTCCCTCGAAGTCGAGCGAATGCCCAAAGAAGCATGGACGCAGATAGCCGACATAAGCAAATATCCATATCTTTCGGTATGCGCCACATCCACACACGACATGTCCGGCATCCGGTTGTGGTGGGGCGAAAACAAAGAGACGACAGCATACTATTACAACAAGATACTAAAAGGTAAAGGGCACTATCCGGCAGAAGCCACGCCTAAAATATGCAAAGAGATTCTTGAACGGAACTTCTCGTCTCCGTCAATGCTGGCAATATTCCCGTTACAGGACTTGCTGGCGTCGGATGCATCGTTGCGGCGTCGCAATGCCTCCGAAGAGAGAATAAACGACCCGTCGAACAAAAACAACTATTGGTGTTACAGGATGCACCTTACCATAGAAGAACTGATAGAAAACGGCGAATTTGCATCCGTTATGATGACCATGATAAAAGAGAGCGGTCGATTCTAATCGAGAGAGAAAGTGTTGAACTCCATGGTAAGGGCATTTACCGTCAGAAGCCTGTTTCGAAGCGTTTCGCCTGCACCGGTAACGACTTTTATCACCTCCATCGCTTCAATCGACCCTATTATTCCCGGAAGCGCACCGATTACGCCCACAGGCGACGCAGTCGGTGTGTTGCCGTTCCCGCGATAAGGATAAAGGTCGTCATACCCTTTCCCTCCGCAATAGTTGAACAGCGAAGCCTGCCCCTCAAATCCGGCTATCGCACCATACACATAAGGTTTCCCGAGACGTTTAGATACCTCGTTTATCAAATATCTGGTATCGGCATTATCGCATCCGTCCACGATAATATCGTATTCCGTCGCTATATCCGCCATGTTTTCCCCGTTCAGCATAAAGCCGTAAGGAGTTATTACGGTCTCCGACGAAAGGAGTGTCAGCCTTTCGGCAGCACACATAGCCTTGTTTTTACCAACCTCACCCTCCGTAAAAAGAACCTGACGCTGAAGATTTGAAACAGCAACGCAGTCCCCGTCGGCAATACCTATTCTTCCGATACCGGCAGCCGCAAGATAAAGAGCGGCGGGAGAACCGAGTCCTCCCGCCCCGACAATCAGGACAGATGCATTCGCAAGAGCGGCCTGACCTTCCACACCAATCTCCTGCAACATAATCTGCCGTTCAAAACGTTTCATGTTCATACGTGGTCGAACGATTTATCCCAGTCCTTCCATACCACTTCATAGCCTATCCGCCTGATACTCTCCTCGACTTCCTGCGGAGAACGGCCGTCGCTTACCTCAAACTGTTCGAGAGCGGCAGGATGAGTGAAATATCCGCCCGGTTCCGTTTTTGAACCCGCACTCAACGACGTTACACCGAGAGTGGCGATATTGTCGCGGAATTTCCTGTTCTCGCGTGTGGAGAGCGAAATATCCACATCGTGGTCGAAAATGCGGAAAGCAAAAATCAGTTGGGCAAGTTCCTTGTCGCTCATAACCACGTTAGGCGAGAAGTGCCCTTCCGACGGTCTCATTCGCGGGAAATTCACGCTATATCTCGTTTTCCAGTATTTACGTTGCAAATATCTGAGGTGGATGGCCATCATCGTAACATCCGTGCGCCAGTCCTCCAGACCTATCAGCACGCCGAGACCAATCTTATGTACTCCGGCCTCGCCCATACGGTCGAAACCGTTCACGCGCCATTCGAATATCGATTTCATCCCTTTCGGGTGATAATTCTTGTAATGCTCCCTCCGGTATGTCTCCTGAAAGCATACGACACCGTTCAGTCCGCTTTGCGTCAGGCGGTAATAATCCTCGCTTTTCAACGGCATTACCTCAATCGACAAGTTGGCAAAATAGGGACGAGCTATTTTAAGAGCCCGCTCAATATAGTCCACACCCGCATCGCGAGGATTCTCGCCTGTTACAATCAGCAGATTCTCAAAAGCCCCGAGTCGCTTTATCGCCTTGCACTCAAGTTCAATCTCCTCCTCCGTAAGGATTATCCGCTTAATAGGGTTGTCGTGCTGGAATCCGCAATAAACGCAGTGATTCGTACACGAGTTGGTTATGTAGAGCGGGATATACATCTGTATCGTCCTGCCGAAACGCTCCTGCGTATATTTGCGGCTCAACGAAGCCATAGGTTCTATAAACGGTGCTGCCGCAGGCGATACCAGCGCCATGAAATCGTCGGGATTCAAATAATCCTTGCTCAATGCTTCGGCAACATCGCTTTCGGTTTTCGAATAAATCTTGTCGGTAATCTCTTCCCAGTTGTATTTTTCCAATTCTTCGCTAAACATCTTTTTCCTCCTTCTTATCATTGTTGCGCAATCCCTGCGACAAACGCATGGCGCAGAAATTGGGACCGCACATCGTACAATATTCCCCGTCGTTCTTGTTCCCCTCCTTATAATACTCCATTGCACGCTCCGGGTCGAGCGACAAGTTGAACTGGTCGCGCCAGCGGAATTCGAAACGAGCCTTGCTTAAAGCGTCATCCCTTACCTGTGCTCCGGGGTGTCCCTTTGCAATATCGGCAGCATGAGCTGCAATCTTGTATGCAATAACGCCGTTTCTGACATCCTCGCGATTGGGCAGGCCAAGATGCTCTTTCGGCGTAACATAGCATATCATGGCAGTACCGTACCACGCAATCATGGCTGCGCCTATTGCCGACGTTATATGGTCGTAACCCGGAGCTATATCGGTTGTAAGCGGGCCGAGCGTATAAAACGGCGCTCCGTGGCAGTCGGTAACCTGACGCTCCATGTTTTCGCGAATCTTGTGCATCGGTACATGTCCCGGTCCTTCAATTATTACCTGTACATTCTTTTTCCATGCCCGTTCGGTCAATTCACCGAGGACTTTCAGTTCGAGGAACTGAGCCTCGTCGTTTGCATCGTGAATCGACCCCGGTCGCATTCCGTCGCCCAACGAAAGAGCTACGTCGTAAGCCTTTACAATGTCGCATATCTCGTCGAAGTGTGTATAAAGGAAGCTCTCCTCGTTATGTTTCACGCACCAGCTTGTCATTATGGAACCGCCGCGCGACACGATACCCGTAAGGCGTTTTTTCGAAAGTTCGGCATGTTCCTTAAGTACCCCGGCATGTACGGTAAAATAATCGACACCCTGTTCGCACTGTTCTATAAGAGTATCGCGGTAAATCTCCCAGTTCAGTTCGTCGATATTACCGTTTACCTTCTCCAGAGCCTGATATATAGGAACCGTTCCCATAGGTACGGGACAGTTACGGATAATCCATTCGCGCGTTTCGTGAATATTGTCGCCCGTAGAGAGATCCATAAGCGTATCGCCGCCCCAACGGCAGCTCCAGATAGCCTTGTCCACCTCTTCGGCAATACCCGACGACAGAGCCGAGTTCCCGATATTGGTGTTCAGTTTTACCAAGAACGCACCGCCGATAATCATCGGTTCGCTTTCAGGGTGGTTTATGTTTGCCGGGATTATGGCACGTCCGGCAGCAATCTCGTTACGGACGAATTCCGGTGTAATATGAGTCTCTATGCCGAGTTCCTCGTTTTGCAGATTCTCACGTATTGCAACATACTCCATCTCGGCAGTTATTATACCCTGCTTCGCATAGTACATTTGGGTAATCTCCCTGCCCGGTTTGGCCTTAAACGGAAGATACGGTTTTTTAAAACGTATCGCGTCGAGCGACTTGTCCCCAAGTCTTTTCCTGCCGTATTCCGAACTTATTTCGGCAAGCCGTTCCGTATCTCCGCGTTCGGCAATCCATTTCTCCCTTATGCGGGGAATCCCTTCGTTAATATCGTACTTGCACTTTTCATCCGTAAATACTCCGCCCGTATCGTAAACAACCACGGGTCTGTTCTTTTCAACAATCCTGTCGCCGTTTTCCGATATTGTTACCGTATCGGTAAGGTTTATTTTCCGCATTCCGACCTTTATGTCGAAAATCTTGCCGGGGACGTATATCTTTTCGCTGCCGGCAACACAATGCTGTCTGTTATCGGTATTTTCCATACTTAGTCGAGAAAAGATGTAAGCGGGCTGCTGGCTTCCGCAAAATTTCTTTTTATACCCAATTTCGCCTCGTAGGCCAACCTTCCCGCTTCCACGGCAAGTTTAAACGCCTCGGCCATTTTTACAGGGTCTCCGGCTACTGCTATCGCAGTATTTACCAGTACTGCGTCGGCACCTATCTCCATTGCTTCCGCAGCATGCGAAGGCGCGCCGATGCCGGCATCCACCACAACCGGCAGGTTGCTTTGTTCAATTATTATTTTAAGCAGGTCGCGAGTAACAAGCCCCTTGTTTGTACCGATTGGCGCAGCCAGCGGCATGACGGCCGATGCGCCGGCCTCCTCGAGACGCTTGCACAATACAGGGTCGGCCTGAATGTAAGGCAATACCTTGAAGCCTTTTTTCGCCAGTTCTTCAGTAGCTATAAGAGTCTCCACCGGGTCGGGCAACAGATATTTCGGATCGGGGTGAATCTCCAGTTTCAGAAAATCCGTACCGAAAGCCTCCCGCGCAAGCTCTGCGGCAAATACGGCTTCCTTTGCGTCGCGTACACCCGAAGTATTGGGCAGCAACTGTATGTATGACGAGTCGATATGTTTCAGCATATCATCCTCCTTGTTGTCCATGTCTATACGTTTCATGGCAACAGTTACCATTTGCGAGGCAGAAGCCTTTATCGCTTCAGCCATTAATTCGTTCGAGGCGAATTTACCCGTTCCGATGAAAAGCCGGGAATCGAAATCCCTGCCTCCTATGTTCAGTTTATTTCCCATCTCTGTATCTGTATAATAAGTTTAAAAATCTTTCTGTCTCTTTTACGGGGTCATCGGCATTCAGTATGCCGCCCGATACTGCTATCCCCGATACACCGCAGTCCATAACAGGCACAATGTCGTCGAAAGTTATCCCTCCGATGGCAACAACAGGTGTCCTATACCCTTTGTCGCGGCACTGTTCCATTATGGCGCGATACCCCTCATCGCCGAGGACGGGCGAGAGCCGTTCCTTCGTTGTCGTGAATCTGTACGGGCCCAGACCTATGTAATCCACTCCCGACATTACCAGACCACGAATATCGTCGAACGTATTGGCCGTTCCCCCTATTATATATTTCTCGCCCATTTTTACGCGGGCTTCAGCCGGAGGCATGTCGTTCTTGCCGAGATGCACCCCGTCGGCATCGACCTGCATGGCAATATCCACATGGTCGTCTATTATCAAAATAGCATCGTGTTTCCTGCATTCCTCCTTAAGGATACCTGCAACACGCATAATCTCTTCGGCAGGCGAATGTTTCATTCGCAACTGAATCCATTTACACCCGCCGTTCAGCGCAAGAATCGCCGAATCGAGGTAGCTGTACTTATCCGTTTCGTGAGTTATGAACTGTAACATGTTTCAAATATTATCGGTCTGCATATTTCCGCAGAAGTTCTATCTTGTCCTTTATTACATCGAGAGTAGGAGAGTCCCAAATATATCCCAGTACGGCAAATCCCCCGAAATTGTAGCTTTTAACAGCCGTAACCCTTTGCGGAGTAATGCCGCCCAATGCAATAACTTTGCTGTCGATTATCCCCTTTGCCGCGGCATCGGCAAGTATATGATGCGAGAACGCCGAGGCGTAGCCGCTTTTCGATATGCTGTCGTATATGGGGCTCAACAGGCAGTAATCCATCTCATCGCGTCTCGACATCAGTTCCTCCAACGAGTGGCACGAATATCCCACCGTTCCTTTAAATCCGGCAGGAGGAGCAGGGTTTCTGCGGTTCAAATGCGCACCGCCGAGATTGTAGTCAGCCAACAGTTCGAAATTGCCGTTCAATATCAGCCTGTCGTAATATTTCTCCGGAATCTTGTCGAGAAGAGCAGCAACGCTGCCGCTTTTCAAATCCGGTTTGCGAATGTGGATATAATCCGCACCGTTATCCAGCAGCAGCCTTATTGCAAGTTCCTCGCCGGGGAAAATATCCGGTCTGCTTATTATGGTGATATCCATTGTCCTAAACTCTTTTTATCCGCCGCATACTGCCTTTATAACAGTAACCCTGTCCCCGTTGTTGAGTTTTGTAGAACTCCATTCGGCTTTACGAATAACCCTGTTCTCTACGGCAATAGCTATACTCTCCGAATTTATGCCGGCCAAAGCCGGTATCTCCCCGACAGTTATGCCGTCATTCACTTCAAAAGCTTTACCATTTACTGTAATCTCCATATTATTGACGCTTTATAAGTTTTACAGGAGCAAAAAAGTGATTTATGCCTCCGATACCCTTTCCGTTCGAAACATCGCTTCCATTACGGATTGCTTCGGATATGTAGCTTTTGGCTCTCTTTACGGCATTTTTCAAATCGTACCCCATGGCGAGATACGAAGCTATGGCAGATGAAAGCGAGCATCCCGTACCATGCGTGTTGCGGCTGTGTATCCTCTCGCTGCCGAGCCAGAGTTCCGTACCGTCTTTTTCGGCAAGCAGGTCGTACGACGCTTCAAGGTCGTTGAAGTCCCCGCCTTTTATAAGCACGGCATTCGCCCCTTTGCGGAGAAGTACTTCGGCTGCGCTTCTCATATCGTCGCGTTCATTTATTTCCATGCCCGAGAGCTTTTCAGTTTCATTTATGTTTGGAGTTATCAGCGTAACACGTTTCATCAGTTCCTCTTCGATAATCTCTTTGCACCCCTTTGCATACAGCATGTGTTGAGTACTCGAAACGAGTACAGGGTCGAGAACCGTGCATGTAGGTTTATAGCGGTCGAGCATTTCGGCTATCATGCACGCCGTTTGAGGCAGATAAATCATCCCAATCTTTACGGCATCAGCACCGATGTCGTCCATTACCGCAACAATCTGGGCTTTTACAGTTTCGGCAGGAACTGCAAATATCTCCGAAACTTCCACGGTATTTTGCGCAGTAATGGCAGTGATTGCACTCATGCCGAATACACCAAGAGCCGACATGGTTTTTATATCGGCCTGTATTCCCGCACCGCCCCCGCTGTCGGAGCCTGCAATAGTGAGGCATTTTATGTAGCTCTTCATAACGAATATTTTTAAAGGCGCATATCGAAGAGCCGTCCTATACCTCGTCGGAACCGTATGAAAAAATGATTTTTTGTAGAATCTCTCCCTACGCCGGCATTATCCGTACAGGTTCATCGGGTATAATCTCAGCTTTTTAAAGCACCCCTTTGTTTTGAAAAACAAGCGTTTCTGCCTTCCTCTATTTAAGCATACAGAGTCTGCCTGCGGACAAAGCACCTCGTATATACCTCCAGGCCTTAATGCCAAAATTCAGGGACAGGTCTATAATCGAGGCGGGCAAAAACAAAAACGCCATTTGTTTATATGGCTGCAAAAATACAAAATAAAATCTACAGAGACTCTTATATTGCCATGAATTTTATAAATTAGAGGGGTCAAAAAAATATATTATATGAAGTTCTTAAACGATTTCAAAGCTTTTGCCATGCGTGGCAATGTAGTCGATATGGCTGTCGGAGTGATAATCGGCGGCGCGTTCGGGAAAATAGTATCGTCATTGGTTGCGGACATTATAATGCCCCCGATAGGTTTTCTGGTTGGCGGCGTAAACTTTACCGAACTTGCAATAACCCTTAAAGTGCCCGAAATAATAAACGGCGTTCAAACTGCCCCCGTAACGATAAATTACGGGAATTTCCTTCAGGCGGTTTTCGATTTCATAATTATAGCTTTCTGTATCTTTATGTTAGTCCGTCTTATCAGCCGTTTCAGCAAAAAAGAGGAGAGCAAACCGGCCGCGCCTCCACAACCGTCGGCAGAAGAAAAACTCCTTACCGAGATACGCGATTTGTTGAAAGAGCGTAATACTCAAGGTGAGAAATAGAAATATACAAGAAGCCGAAGATAAAGGCGGATACAAAAAAACAATCATCATGAATATAATAAAAGCAGCAAAACGGACTATACCATTGGCGGCACTGTTTGTTATAACTATGTCGGCAAAAGGGCAGGAGTTCGACTATGATTTTTCTGACGACAAGACAGGGGTTACCATATACTATAATGTAACGTCCGACGAATATCCATTAACCATTGCAGTGGCAAACCGCGATTTTAATTACAACAGTTACAAAGGAGCAATAACAGTACCGGCTAAAGTCTTCAAGGGCGGAGGGTTGTATGATGTTACATCCGTATGGGAAAATGCGTTCGCATATAGCGATTCATTAACAGAGGTAACCTTTCCCGAGAGCGTAACCGTTCTGGAAGACGGTGCATTTATAGGATGCAAGAAACTGAAGAAGATAACTATACCCGGAAATTTGGAATCGATAGGAAATGCGGCATTTTACGGATGTTCGTCCCTCGAAACGATAACCCTCGCCGCTTCGCTTGTTCAGATAGGAGACGAAGCATTCAGCGGGTGTTCATCCTTAAAAAGCATATACATACAATCCGAAACCCCGCCTCAAATATCCGGCAGTTCCCTCGGCAAGATAAAGGCTGTCATATATGTGCCGCGCGGAGCATCGGAAGCCTATATGACATCGGACGTATGGAAAAAGTACAAGATTGTCGAGACGGAAGAGTAGGAGAGAAGTTGTGAGAAATAAAGCCTCCTTAAAAAAATATATAAGAATATGGTGTGTTGCAGAAGCAACTATTTTTCATACGAATATGTTAGATGGCTTTAGGCCCGAGAAAATCCGTAATCTAAAAATCTAAATCGAACTGTATCCAACAACAAGAGCCATATCGTTACTCTAAAGCAGAGTAGGATATGGCTCTTGTATATTTTTCATGCGACAGTCCCGAAACTCATAAAAACATTGCACCCCCTTTTACTTCGCTCCAGCATTTAAATATTATTGTGCGCTTCCGGTATTGTTGCCAGCAAGAGGTTCATATTTTGTAGTAAATATATATGTGTTGTTTTCGGGAGCAGTCGGGTCGGTATATTTTATAATGCTGAATGACGGCGTAGTGTGCGACTTGAATCTTATATTAAGAGTATATGTGTCGTCAATTGTCGGGAGAATAAAAGAGTGCCAAGAGTTTACAACCGACGATTTATCTTCATTCACTGCATCGTAAACCAGATTCAACGTAATAGCGTTGTTTGCGGCATCTACCTCTTCTACCGAAAGTTGATATGATGCGTTTTCGCTTCTGTATGCGCTGGTTTGGAAAGTTATAATCTGCGAGGAGGTCAGATTCGTTATGTATGGTTGCGATATGTTTACCAGCGAATCGCTTCCCGGAAAAGGATTTCCGCCTGATTGCAAATAATTTTCAACATTCCATACAGCATCCGTGTTAATCGTAGCCGAATAGATTCCCGATGCTGCGGCATTATCCGGTTGGCTGTCCCAGTCGATATGGAACGTGCAGAAACATCTTGTTACAGGGTCGGCTGTATATTGCGGCATACCCGAACCCGATATGTATATGTTTATGTTGTCCAGTTTAAGACATTGTTGTCCGTTTATTTCCGTTACAGTTCCGACATCGTAAGAATCCAAAGTATTCCCTTTGTCTCCGAGGCATCCTGAAGTAACTGACACTATCAATGCGATGAGTACGATATGCAGATGTGAGAATCTTTTCATGTTGTGAGATATACGTTATGGCATCCAAATTTACAACATTGTTTTTAAAATCCTGTCCTTAATCCGAATTGTAATACGAAATTAAGCGGCCTTTCCTCCCATAGGTTGGGAATATCCCCCTTGTTGTCTATATAATATGCAAGCGACGGTTCAACATACAGTTCAAGATGTTTGACGATAGAGCAGGCCACACCCACTTTCATCTGCATTGAAAATTGCGGCTTTTTATCGCGAATATTTTCGCTGGCGTTGCTTTTTGCCAGATTGTTCTGGACGCTCTCCGTCCTTTTGCCCGATACGTTAAAATCTATTTTAGGCCCTGCAGCGGCATAAAATCCGAACATTTTCAGTTGGGCGAAACGGTATGTAACATTTACCGGAATCCCAACGTAATGCAATTCCTGTTCCCCCTGTTGCGTATTACTTTCGGTAGAGTAAGTTGAACGCAGCAACGTGTACATCACACCCGATTCGATTCCCCAATTGTTTTTCCAGCGTTTTTCAACCGTTATACCTGCCGAAATAGGCATTTTATGTTTGAACTTGAGCTGCTCCTCATTTGAATAAAGTTTCAACTCTTCATGAAGCGGCATGTTGTTTTGCGACAAGTCTCTGTTTCTTCTACCATTGGCATTAAGTGCATTTGCCGCAACCAACGATATGGATATGCCGTTATCGTATGCCGAATTGGAGTAGTTTTTCCTTTCATATCCGGCAATCTGAACATCAGGCTTTGACTCTTTGTACAGTTTGAGCATCTCGTTAAATTCCGCCTTACATGTATCGCCCGTATTCATAACTGCGGTATTCCGGTTATCAGCATAGTATGCTTTTTCCATGTTTCCGCCATTTGCAACTGTCTTATTCCCGTTGTCTTCAACTTTCAGTTCGGCAACGGCATTACTGCTTGCCGACCCTGTATTCAGTCCGCCTTCGGTATATGCGTTTCCTTCCGGCTTCGCCTTTATTGACAATTTATCAGATACATGTCCGTTATCGGCCATGTCGTCGTATTTTGCCACGACAGATTCAAAACCGTTAAAGCCGATGTTTGTCGTATCGGTTTTCGTGTTGTCGGCGTTACCGTTTTCGGCAACATATTGAGCCACGGGCAATGTCCGGTCGTTATTGTTGAAAAGGAGCAATACCCCGAATATGGTTGCCGCGGCAATGGCCGCCGACCATCTCGCAATACGCCGATGCCTTATCAAACGGCGTTTACGACGGAGTCCGCTTTCAACGCCATCCCAGCATGATTGCGGAACTTCACACTCGTAATTTGCGAGTTTTTCCCTTATCCGTGAATATGTTTCTCTCTCTTTGTCGCTCATATAAAATCCTTGAGTCTTTTCTGTAAAAGTTGCTTTGCCCTTGTCAATTGCGACCGCGATGTGCTTTCCGTAATATTGAGCATTTCCGCAATCTCCTTATGCGAGTACCCCTCTATTGCGAACAAGTTGAATACCGTTCTGAACCCGCTCGGAAGCTCACCTATGATTTCCATCAGCTCTTCAGCCGACAACTTGTCTATTGTCGAATTGTCGATATTCTCAACGGACGTCTCGTTTATAGCTTCAATACTTTCCGCATTTTTAAGCAAGTCGGAAGTACGGACGTAATCCAATGCGACATTTATTACGATTCTCCTTATCCAGCCTTCGAGAGAACCGCGCCCGTCATAGCTGTCGATATAAGTAAAAACCTTTATGAAACCGTCCTGAAGCAGGTCCATGGCCGTATCCCTGTCGTTGCCGCAATAGCGCATGCATACGGCCATCATTTTTCCGGCGTATGCATCGTACAACGATTTTTGCGATTTAGGCTCACCCCGCTTGCAACCGTCAATCAGTTTTTGTTGCTGTTCGGACATTTATACAGGCGACAGTATAAAAACCCTGCAGCTATTAGACAGACGGTTTTTGTTGTCTAATAGCTGCAAGAGTGGTTTCAGATTTAATCTTTTATATCAAAATTCATCCGTTTTTTGGCATCTCTTAACTCAATTTGTGGATTACAAGACCCGAACGCAGCTTCGGTTCGAACCATGTAGTCTTGGGAGGCATGATATTCCCGCTGTCGGCAATATCCATAAGCTGTTTCATCGAAACAGGATAAAGAGCCAGTGCCATTTTCATCTCCCCGCTGTCCACGCGGCGTTTCAATTCACCCAGTCCGCGGATTCCCCCGACGAAGTCGATTCTCTTGTCCGACCTTAAATCGGTTATCCCGAGAATATCGCGTAAAATCAAATCCGATGAAATAGTTACGTCGAGAACCCCTATCGGGTCGTTATCATCGTAGCGCCCCTCCTTTGCCGTAAGAGAGTACCATTTGCCTCCCATATACAATGCAAAGTTATGCAGAGAGGCAGGAGTATAAATTTCGCACCCTTTTTCTTCAACAACGAAGTTTTCATTTAGTTTCTGCAGAAACTCCTGTTCCGTGAGACCGTTGAGATCCTTTACCACGCGGTTGTAGTCGATAATCTTCAGTTGCGAAGCAGGGAAGCATACGGCGAGGAAGTAATTGTATTCCTCATCCCCTTTGTGATTGGGGTTTTGTTTTGCCTTTTCATCGCCAACGAGAGCGGCGGCAGCCGTACGGTGATGTCCGTCGGCAATATACAGATACGGTATTTTGGCGAATATGGCGGTAATATCGGCAATCTCCTTTTCATCGTCGATAATCCAGAAGTGGTGGCCGAATCCGTCGGGAGCCACAAAATCGTATTCCGGTTCCTT
Source organism: Candidatus Caccoplasma merdipullorum (assembly GCA_017694415.1). Taxonomy (GTDB): domain Bacteria; phylum Bacteroidota; class Bacteroidia; order Bacteroidales; family G3-4614; genus Caccoplasma_A; species Caccoplasma_A merdipullorum. The sequence continues at coordinate 5,605 of JADIMW010000075.1, read as the reverse complement.
GTCGATGTGTCTTGCGACTATAGCATCGAGTTCGGCATTATCGGGATATGCAAAGAACACAGGTTCGATATTGGCATTATTTATACGTACATGTTTCATGCGATCCTCTTCCTTGTCTCGGCGTGTAAGTTCGTGTTTCTTGATTACGCCGTTAAGGTAATCGCTTACATTTGCACATACAACGAGTCCGTATTGAGTACGGCTGTTCATTGTTTGAGCGTATATGTAATAATTCTCTTTCGGGTCTTGGACAAGCCACCCTTTCTCCTGCCATTTGTTGAAGTTCTCGACAGCCTTGTCGTAAACTTTAGGGTCATGTTCATCAGTTCCGGGTTCAAAATCTATTTCCGGTTTTATGATGTGGTATAGAGATTTCTCATTCCCTTCGGCCTCTTTTCTGGCTTCATCCGAGTTGAGTACGTCATACGGGCGCGAAGCCACCTCTTCTACCATCGATTTTGGAGGACGTACACCCTTAAACGGTTTTATTTTTGCCATAATTTTCGTATTAAAGAATAAATTTTTATATGTAGCCTGTTACGCGCATGCTGTTTTAAACCTGCCGTCAAACAATGTCGAACAAATATCCGAAAAAAATGGTTTGTAAAACAGGAGGTACTTGTCTGTATTGCAGCAAGCCGTACATACGGCAACTTACATTCTAAAAAAGTAAGGAGGTCGCCTGATTCGTATCAGGCGGCCTCTTTCCCATTCAGGTACAATATCGGTTTATTTGTTTACTCTGAATTTATCTATACCGTTCTTGAGATAACCGACAGACTGTTTTGCTGCAGCAATACCGGCATTTATATTAGCCTCGGCAGTCTGTGCGCCCATTTTCTTCGGAGTGAAGAAACAACGCTTGTCGAACTTCTCTTTAAATTCGGCTGCTGCGGCGGGGGCAATATCGGAGATGTATTTGAAATCGGTACGCTCTTCCATCAGTTTTATCAGACTCTCCTCATCGATAACCTCCTTACGGGCAGTATTTATCAGAACTGCATTTTTCGGCATCTGTTTGAGAAGGTCGTAGTTTATCGATTTCTTGGTTTCATCGGTTGCCGGAATATGGAGTGAAACGAACTGGCATTTCGAATAGAGTTCGTTTATGTCATGTACGGGGGTTACGCCGGCCTCAACCATAGCCTCATCCGGGCAATACGGGTCGAAAGCATAAACATCCATACCGATACCTTTTGCAATTCTGGCAACATTGCGGCCTACCTGACCGAATGCGTGGATGCCGAGCGATTTGCCTTTCAATTCCGAGCCGGAAGTACCGTCGAAATAATTACGCATTACCATAATAGTCATACCGAATACCAACTCAGCCACTGCATTGGAGTTCTGACCCGGGGTATTCATGACGCATACGCCTTTGGCAGTTGCGGCAGCCAAATCAACATTATCGTATCCGGCGCCTGCGCGAACAACAACCTTAAGGTTCTTTGCCGCATCGATAACCTCGGCATCGATAATATCGCTGCGGATTATTATTCCGTCGGCATCGGCAACGGCCTCGAGCAATTTGCTCTTTTCGCCGTATTTTTCGAGAAGTACAAGTTCAATCCCGGCACTCTCTACTTCTTTTTTTATCCCCTCCACGGCAACTGCCGCAAAGGGTTTATCTGTTGCTACTAAAATTTTCATAACCTGTTGCTTTTTTATCTATTAATGAGCTTTTTCAAACTCTTTCATTGTTGCGATAAGAGCTTCAACACCCTCTTTCGTCATTGCGTTGTATATCGAAGCACGGAATCCGCCTACCGAACGGTGTCCCTTAATTCCTATCATGCCTTTTCCCTTTGCAAACTCCACGAATTCGGACTCAAGTTCCTTATATTCGTCATTCATTACGAAGCATACGTTCATAATCGAACGGTCTTCAACGGCAGCAGTACCTTTGAAGAGTTTGTTGCGGTCTATCTCGTCGTAAAGGATGGCTGCTTTCTCCTCGTTCATCTTTTCGAGAGCAGCAACACCGCCGAGCGACTTGTAATATTTGAGGGTCTGCAAAGCAGAGTATATCGGCAGACAAGGAGGAGTGTTGAACATCGAACCTTTCTTTATGTGGGTGCGATAATCGAGCATTGTGGGAATAGCCCTTTCAACATTACCGAGAGCGTCTTCACGAACGATAACCAATGTTACACCGGCGGGAGCGAGGTTCTTTTGTGCGCCGGCATAGATTATATCGTATTTCGAAACGTCGATTGGACGAGAGAAAATATCGGACGACATATCCGATACGAGGCGAACCTTAACATCCGGGTCCTTACGAATTTCGGTACCGAAAATAGTATTGTTCGATGTAAAGTGGAAATAATCAACGTCGTCGGGTATTTCGTATCCTTTAGGTATATAATTGAAGTTGGCCTCTTTCGAAGATGCTACAACATCAACCTCGCCGAAGAGTTTTGCTTCTTTAATGGCATTCACGGCCCAAGTACCGGTTTCGAGGTAAGCAGCTTTCTTTTTAAGCAGGTTGAACGGAACCATGCAGAACTGCAAGCTTGCACCGCCTCCGAGGAAAAGGACTTCGTATCCTGCCGGAACATCGAGCAATTCCTTTACCATTGCCTGAGTCTCTTCCATTACGGCAACAAACTCTTTGCTTCTGTGCGATATTTCCAGAATAGACAATCCGGTTCCTGCAAAATCCATTACCGCGTCGGCCGTGTTTTTGATAGTGTACTGGCTCAAAATCGAGGGCCCTGCATAAAAATTATACTTCTTCATTGCTTAAAGTTTTGTATGATATTAATAAATTGTACTATTGTTATCTCTTATCAGTCGGCAAACAGAACTACAGTCGTGGCAATTTTGTTTTTGGACACGGCAAAATTAATACAATATTTTTGTCCGGCAAATAAAACACGAACAAATTGCATGCAATACGCCTATTTTGCGGAACTATTTGTCAGTTTTGGCGCAGCAGGCGGTATAATGCGTTGATATGCCGTTTGCTATTGTTTTTTTGTACTATTCCCGAATCTGTCGCCCCAAAGCCGTTCGAGCCGTTCTTTCAGTTTGTCCTCCGATGCGTTGCGCTGCGGTATCCAAAAACACCTGTTTTTCAACCCGTCGGGAAGATACTGTTGTTTGACGAAGTTGCCGGGGTAGTCGTGCGCATACTTGTAGTCCTTACCGTAGCCCATACTTTTCATCAGTTCCGTAGGAGCATTACGCAAGTGCAGCGGTACAGGCAGGTCGCCGCTTGAACTAACCTCGCCGAGAGCATCGTTTATGGCCATATAAGCCGAGTTGCTTTTGGGCGAAGAAGCCAGATATACGGTAGTCTCGGCGAGAATTATTCTCCCTTCGGGCCAGCCGATTTTTTCCAAAGCGTCGAAACATGCGTTTGCAAGCAAAAGAGCATTCGGATTGGCAAGACCAATATCCTCTGCGGCAGATATGACAAGTCTGCGGGCTATGAATTTCGGGTCTTCACCACCGGCAACCATACGGGCAAGCCAATAAACTGCAGCATCCGGGTCGCTGCCGCGAATCGACTTTATAAATGCCGATATTATATCGTAATGCATCTCTCCCCCTTTGTCGTATGCAGCCGGGTTCTGTTGCAAATTCTCCGTTACGCTTTTATTGTCTATGATTATTTTGTCGCCTTCCGTTGCATTCTGAGTCATAAGGTCGAGGATATTCAGCAGTTTCCTCGCATCGCCGCCCGAATATCTATACAGCGCATCGGTCTCCTTTATCGTTACATCCAGCTTTTTGAGAAATTTGTCGTTTTCCAGTGCCCGTTTTACAAGCGCAGCAAGGTCGTCTTCGTCGAGAGGTTTAAGCGTATAAATCTGACACCGTGATAACAGCGGCCTTATGACTTCGAACGACGGATTCTCCGTTGTCGCCCCGATAAGAGTAACCACACCCGTTTCAACGGCGTTAAGCAGCGAATCCTGCTGCGACTTGCTGAAACGGTGTATTTCATCAATGAACAATATCGGTCTTGCCGCAGGCGAAAACAGCGAGCTGCTTTTACATTTGTCAATTACCTCCCGAACCTCTTTGACTCCCGAAGTTACCGCGCTGAGAGTAAAAAAGGCACTTTCAGGCGGACGGATATGATTTTTGCCAGAGAAGTCTTGCCAACCCCCGGAGGCCCCCATAAAATAAAGGAAGAGATATTGCCGCTTTCGAGCATGCGATACAATACGGCACCTTTACCGACAAGGTGCTTTTGTCCGATATATTCATCGATGCTTACAGGACGTAAACGTTCAGCCAACGGTTGATACATGATTATTCAGTTCTGAAACAACAATGCCGTCTTTAAATTAAAACAGCATACAATAATTTATATGCGAAAATAGACAAAATATCTTTCAAATTTGCTATTTTTGTTTCCGAATAAACCGATAATAATCATAAAGTAATGAAAAATAGAGCGTTCTTATCATCACTTCTCCCTGCCGGAATAGCGTTGCTGACATCATGCGGAGATTCAAAACAACAAGAAACGCCCAATGTGGTATTCATCATATCCGATGATTTGGGAATAGGCGATTTAAGCTGTTACGGAGCGACAAAAGTTCAGACTCCCAATATCGACAGGCTTGCAAGCGAAGGAATACTCTTTACAAACACATATGCCTCATCATCCATAAGCACCCCATCGAGATTTTGTCTGCTTACCGGAAAATATCCGTGGCGGCAGGACAATACCGGAATAGCCCCCGGAAATTCAGGCATGGTTATCGACACGGCGGTATATACCATGGCAGACATGTTCCGGAACAACGGGTATGCCACGGCCGCAATCGGCAAGTGGCATTTGGGACTGGGAGGGGCGGAAGGCCCCGACTGGAACGGGGAGATAACCCCGTCGCCACACGATATAGGGTTCGACCATTATTTCCTTATTCCTGCGACGGTGGACAGAGTCCCGTGCGTATATGTCGAAGACAACTATGTGGTAAACGCCGACCCTGACGACCCGATATACGTCGATTACAATAAAAAAGTAGGCGACTGGCCTACAGGAAAAGAAAACCCCGAGCTTTTGAAACTGCATCCGAGCCACGGGCACGACAATACCATAATAAACGGAATAAGTCGGATAGGGTATATGACAGGCGGAAAACGGGCATTGTGGGTGGACGAAGACATAGCCGATACCATAACCTCTAAAGCCCGTCAATTCATAATAAAAAACAAAAACAACCCATTCTTCCTCTATCTTGGCACACAGGATGTTCATGTTCCACGAATCCCGCATCCGCGGTTTGCCGGAAAAAGCGGACTCGGAACGCGAGGCGATGTAATTTTGCAACTCGACTGGACGGTAGGAGAAATAATGAATACGTTGGACAGTCTCGGCATAGCCGGCAATACCATATTTATCTTTACCAGCGATAACGGGCCGGTACTCGACGACGGCTACAAGGATTATGCCGAAGAGATGCTGAACGGCCACACCCCGTCGGGAATATATCGCGGGGGCAAATACAGCATACCTTAATTCCGCAACACTATTACAAATATAACTTTTTAAGTACCTGAGCAACAAAAAGTTGCTCAGGATTTTGCCATGTCAGATTTTTCACCTATCTTAGTGTTGCAAATCAAAATATGTATCAAACCC
>JADIMW010000074.1 GCA_017694415.1 Candidatus Caccoplasma merdipullorum | reverse complement strand
AAAACTTCGTTTTCTATTTGTCTCTGCGCTCGCCTTTCACTATTTTTGTTCTATGTAACCGATATTGCAAAGCAGAGCGATATGAAAATACTGTTGATAGGCGAATACAGCAACTTGCATTGGACACTGTCCGAAGCGCTCCGCCAACTCGGACATGAAGTTACGGTAGTCTCCGACGGCTGCGGTTGGATGGATAATCGCCGCGACATCGACCTGACGCTGAAAGACTCCACGCTAAAATCGCGTCTTGCATATAGGGCGCGGCTGCTGGAAATCCTGTCCCGACTCCGCGGGTACGACGTGGTGCAGGTTATCTCTCCCGTATTCCTGCGCATGGGACTCTCCGAAGTTCGTCGCGTATTTAAATATCTCAAACGCAATAACGGCTCAATTTTCCTCGGGGCTTTCGGAACGGACTATTATTATACCAAAACATGCCTCGAAGGGGCGTTCCGCTATTCCGACTTCGGTGCACCGCGTAACGGAGTTTTCGAGTCGCTCGAAGACAATACTCTGTGGAACGAATCGCCGCTTAAAGAGCATAACATATATATAGCCGAAGAGTGCAACGGCATAATAGCCTGCCTGTACGAATACTATCGCAGCTATTCTCCCGTGTTCGGCGAAAAGGCGGCGTATGTTCCGCTTCCGATAAACACCGATGCGATAACCCCTTCGGCGGTATATGACGGCAAGGTGCGGTTCTTTATCGGAATACAGAAGCACAAGGCTCGTCTGAAAGGGAGCGATATAATGTTGGAGGCACTGCGCAAAGTGGCGGACGCATACCCTGCAACGACCGAACTGCATGTTGCCGAATCCGTTCCATACCACGAATATTCCCGTATGATGCGGGGGTGCAATCTTTTGATAGACCAGCTCTATTCATATACTCCCGGCATGAATGCTTTACAGGGCATGGCCTCCGGTATGGCGGTAGCCGGCGGCGGCGAAGAGGAAATGTATGCACTGCTCGGAGAGACGGAGAATAAACCTGTAATAAATGTTGTTCCCGATAATGACGAACTGTTTCGCATATTTACAGATATTGCGAGGCATCCCGAAACATTACAGGAGCGAGGTAATGCAAGTCGGCTCTTTGTCGAAAAACACCATGATTACAAGAAAGTGGCGGAAAAGTATCTTGCGTTCTGGAACAGCAAGATTTAAATGCCATTGTGCAAGTCCCGAAAGACAGGTTTGCGTCGTTACAAGATACAATAGAGCGGGTCGGTTTTAGACCCGCTCTATTGTATCAAAAGCACTTCGATATTTGAACCGCAGAGATATTTTGAACCGCGGTATCTATTCCTTTATTTTCAATTCCCGCAGCAAGTTGTCCGCACCCGCATACTTGTCTATTATCATAAGCACGTAGCGAATATCCACACAAATAGTACGTTGCAGTTCCTTTTCAAAAATAATGTCGCCGCTCATCGCCTCCCAGTTGCCGTCGAAAGCCAATCCCACAATCTCCCCGTTGCCGTTTATTACGGGGCTGCCCGAATTGCCTCCGGTAATATCATTGTCTGAAATAAAGCAGAGGCGCATCTCTCCGTCCTTATCGGCATAAATACCGTAGTCGCCCGACAAATGAATCTCCTTCAACTTTTCAGGAACTTCAAACTCGTAGTTGTCCGGGTCTTCCTTCTCCATAACCCCGTCCAGTGTCGTATAATAGTCGTAGCTTACGGCATCGGCTGGCGAATAAGCCTTTACATTACCGAACGAGGCTCTTATCGTAAAGTTGGCATCGGGGAACGATACGGCCGAATCGCCGCGCATCTCAAGCAATCCCCTGATATACTCCTTTTTCGCTTCGGCCAAAGCAAGAGTAACAGGTTTCATCAAGATAGACAGCTCGTTCGATTTAGACCTTACCGAACCCGAAAAGCGGAGCAGCAAATCTTTTTTCAATACTTTGGCCGACGGAGAATTCACAAACTTCGCGAACTTTTCCACATCGGCAAATATCGAACTCTTGAAAGCCTCCTCTATAAAACGGTCGGTATCGTTCTTGTATTTTTTCTCTATATATTCAAATATGTCGGGACGTTTTCCGGCCGGAATACAGTTCATGTAGGCTTTCAGCATTACTTTGGCAATCTCCTTATCAACATAAGGGTCGTAATCCTTGTCGGCAAGTTTGTAATATTTCGAGGCGAACTCGTCGAGGAACTTGACGGTAACAGAATCCTTCTTGCCTCTTTTCTCCAACGAGAACAACAGCGAGTCTGCGCTCGGGATATTGGCAAATTCCGTACCGTTGCGCAGTCCTTCGTACAACATGTAATACTGATACTTGATGTCGTACAGCGAGTCGAGTGCAACTCGCATCGAATCCAGAGCCTCGGCATACCCCTGTCTGCCGTTTTCCATTGCCCATTTGCAGAAGTCATCTTCCGCTTTGCGTTTCTCCTCTATTACCTTCAACCGCTTTATACCGCGATTCATACCGATAGCATTCTTCCAGTAGTTGCTGCTGGTAGAATATTTCGACGCATACTGTATTCTCGTTTTCGGGTCGGCGAGCATGAGTTCCTCCATGCGCGAGAGCTTTGCCTGCCGCATATTTATTCTTGCCGCATTGACAATATCGCGGTATTGCACTATCTCGTCCGAAATATCATATCTGTTCGTCGTACCGGGAAAACCGAGTATGGCCGTGAAGTCTCCCTCCTCCACGCCATTCAGGGAAAGGTCGAAAAAGAACTTGGGCTTCAGCGGAATGTTGCTTTTGTCGTATTCGGCCGCATTCCCCAAAGTATCGGTATAAACCCTGAATATCGAAAAATCACCGGTGTGGCGAGGCCACATCCAGTTATCGGTGTCGTAACCGAATTTCCCTATCGACGACGGCGGTGTGCCTACAAGTCTTATATCCCTGTATATATCGTATGTAAACAGCAGAAAACGGTTTCCGCCGTAAAACGATTTTATGACGGCCTCCGTAAATTTCCCGTCCGTTTTGGTCGAGTCCCCGTATGCCAACCGGCAGGCAATCTTTTTCAAAAAACCGGCATTGAAAAGGTTGGAGCGTTTTCCGCTTCTCTCGACAGCAGTAACAACCGAGTCGGTAACCTCCCTTATGCTGCTTATGAACCGAACCTCCAGACCTTCGCAAGGAAGTTCTTCCTCTTCCGACATGGCCCAGAAGCCATCGCTTAAAAAGTCGTTCTCAACCGAACTCAGACTTTGAATCCATTCATATCCGCAATGGTGGTTGGTAAATACCAGACCTCTGTCCGAAACCACCTCGCCGGTACATCCGCGGCCGAATATGACAACCCCGTCCTTAATCGAAACAGAGTCGGCCGAATATAACATGCCGGCATCCAGCGATACCCCTTTTCCCCGGCTTTCCGTCAAGGCATCTACTCTGTCGAGGTCCTGTAACAACCACATCCCTTCTCCTGCAAAAATCCGGCCGCATAAAACAGTAAACGCAGCGGCAGCAAAAACACGTAAATTCATATTCAAAAACAAATACTCTATTTATATTTCAGAAGCGCAAAAATAATAAAATCTGAATCTAAAAAAATCAGTTCGCGATATTTGAACGCGAATATTTATCTTTGTATTACCGACGGAAGCAACATCTAAACTTCCGAACGGCGGTAAATTGCAGAGCGGAGCAAAAAAAAGAAAACAAAAATATGAAACTGACAGACGAGTGGTTTACGGCAGTGGCCGAGAATGACAGCGGACAAACCGTGATAATAGCGGGACGAAGCGGCATAGACAATTTCAAGGAAAGCGGCAAGTTCAACGACCGTATTGAAATAACATGGAAATACGAAGGCGGCGCGATGCCCGACGAAACAACCGCGAGGCAGATGGAAGAGGCCTGCGACGCCCTTAAGAAAGCCGTTGAAAAGAACAAACTCGCAATACTTACGGGAGTATATACCGGAGGAGGTAAAAGAATATGGGTATTTTACGCCCGACATAACGGGGCATTCGGTGAGACACTCAACAGCACGTTGTCGTCATTTCCACTGTTGCCGATAAGCATATACGCCGAGAAAGACCCTTTGTGGGACGAATATGCCGAAATTGCGGCTATGCAATCACCCGACGATGAGGAATAATAGTTTTTTATAATCGCGTGTTTTTTGTAACTTCGCGGCATAATTCAGGAAGATGCTATGGCAGACACCGTTTCGCAATTCGAACATGTAATTTCAGTTTGTCGGGCGTTATACACAGACAAACTCAAGGATTACGGCGCATCGTGGAGAATAATGCGTCCCGAATCCATTACCGACCAGATATTCATAAAGGCAAACCGCATACGCAGTATAGAGATTAAGGGCGAAACCAAGGTAAACGAAGGAATCCGCGGCGAATATATCGCAATAGTCAATTACGGCATAATAGGGTTGATACAGTTGTCGCTGGGATACGCCGGCAGCGTGGACATTACCAACGTCGAGGCAACCGAGCTGTACGACAAGTACATGAAAGAAACCCAAGAGTTGATGCTGGCAAAAAACCACGATTACGACGAAGCATGGCGAATCATGAGAACCTCGTCATATACCGACATAATCCTTACCAAACTATACAGAACCAAGCAGATAGAAGAACATAACGGCAGCACCCTCGTTTCCGAAGGGATAGATTCCAATTACAAAGACATGATAAACTATGCCGTCTTTGCTCTGATAAAACTCGAATATGGAGAGTAACGCCGGGAAAAAACAAAAAACGCTGTTAGGCATAATGACTGTTCTGTTAAGAATAGTCTGCGGCGCCACGTTCATATTTTCAGGATTCGTAAAAGGAGTCGATTCAATAGGAACAGCGATGAAAATAGAAGAATATTTCGTCGGGTTCGGAATAGACATCCTCTCCCCGTCCTCCCCGTTAGGCGCCGAGTTCGTATCGTCGCTATCCATAACAGTAGCCATAGTCCTCGCCATAACAGAGTTCGTAATAGGAGCAAACCTGCTGTTCGGCATATATCGCAGGACAACAGCAATACTCCTGTTCCTTTTTATGGTAGTAATGACCCCCATAACCCTATACCTCGCCATTGCCGACCCGATACACGACTGCGGGTGCTTCGGCGAAGCCGTGGTAATAAGCAACTGGGCTACATTCTACAAAAACCTCATATTGCTTGCATTCTCACTGTTGCTGTTGCGTTACAACAAGGAGTATGTCGGCGTATATGCACGCGCCGTCAGATGGTTGCCCGGTTTCTATTCGGTAATATTCATGTTTATAATAGCGGCAGTCTCCGTTCGACACCAGCCCGTTCTGGATTTCCGCCCATACAAAAGCGGACTCAATATCCGCGAGGCAGTGCAGCAAAATGTTGGAACAGCCGAGATGGTGTTCATATACGAAAAAGACGGAGAGAGACGCGAGTTCCCGCTTGCCGAAGCACCGGCAGCCGATACCACATGGCATTTTGTGGACAGAATAGAAAAATCCCCGCAAGAGGCCGAAAACCAATATTCCGATTTTATAATAAGAGACAACGACGACGATATAACGGAAGGCATCCTCGCCGATACAGCATACACCTTTTTAGTCTTTATCCCGTCGGTAGAAGGGTACGAAGACTCGTGGCAGAACAAAATAGACGAATTGTACGATTATGCATACGAGCATACATACAATTTCTATGCACTGTCGCCCGATGCCGGTTCATGGCAGCAAAGCATAGAGGCAAGCGGTATGAACTACCCCTGCTACACGATGGACGAGACGACAATAAAAACGATAATCCGCGGCAACCCCGCCGTAGCCCTCATAAAAGACGGAATACTGTACTGGAAGCGCAGCCCGCGCGACATTCCCGATATGGCCGAAATCTCCGTCCCTTTACAGCAAACCCGGTTAGGAGAAGTACATCCGTACAATTTCAGTAAGCGGATGACAGGAATAAGCCTCATATACTTCATACCCCTACTCCTTATGTTTATTGCTGAAAAAGGAGTAATAGGAATTATGTCCAAAATAAAGGAAAAGCGCGAAGAAGCCAAAAAGAAGAAAATACAGGAAAAAGAGAAAAATAAAAACCGTATTAACAACAAAACAAAAAAAGAGATGAGAAAGAACATTGTAGCAGGAAACTGGAAAATGAACAAGACTCTTCAAGAAGGAGTCCAGTTGGCAAAAGATGTAGAAAAAGCATTGGAGTCGCGTACACCCAACTGCGAAGTGATAATCGCAACCCCGTTTATCCACCTTGCAACAATAGCAAGCACGATAAACACCGACAAAGTAGGCGTATCCGCCGAAAACTGTGCCGACAAGGCATCGGGAGCATATACCGGAGAAGTATCTGCAGCCATGGTCGCATCCACAGGAGCAAAATACGTAATCCTCGGCCATTCAGAGCGCAGAGCATACTACGGCGAAACCCCCGAGATCCTCAAGGAAAAAGTACTTTTGGCTTTGGCAAACGGCCTTAAGGTAATCTTCTGCATAGGCGAAGTCCTCGAAGAAAGAGAAGCAGGAAAAGAATACGACGTAGTAAAATCGCAGATAGAAGGTTCATTATTCAACCTCTCAGCCGAAGACTTCGGAAAAATAATCCTCGCATACGAACCGGTATGGGCAATCGGAACAGGAAAAACCGCAACGGCACAGCAGGCACAGGAAATGCACGCATTCATACGTAAGACCGTAGCCGACAAATACGGAGCAGAAGTAGCAGAAAATACCTCAATCCTTTACGGAGGAAGCTGCAAACCCTCCAATGCAAAAGAACTCTTCGCAAACAAGGACGTGGACGGCGGCCTTATCGGTGGAGCATCGCTCGATGCAGAGCAGTTCATGGGAATCGTCGATGCATTCTAACAGAGACAGAATACTCGAACACCATAAAAACGGCGGACATGCGTGCGGAGGTTTCATTCCTCCGCACGAAGTCCGTTACAATTAACCAAACACGAGACAAGCGATGAACCTGAAAAGAACGGGAATAATACCGCTGCTTTTAGCCGTGGCAATTGCCGCGATAGCCGGGAGCGGAGATAAAAAAGTAAACATAATAAACGAGTTGGCGGTCGAAACAGACGGAGCGGTTGTTAAAATAGAGCAAGACGCACGTCTCGATTCGATGTTGAGCCGACACGGTTCATACACCGGAGAAAGAGCTGTTTCAGGCTTCAGAATACAGATATATTCCAGCAATACGCAAAAACGGGCAAAAGAAGAAGCCCAGAATCGTGCAGCAACCATCGAAGCATACGACGACGAACTGACCGCATACGTAACATTCAATTCTCCGTTCTGGAGAGTAAGAGTAGGCGATTTCATAAATTACGAAGACGCCGTAGCAAAACTGCGCGAACTGAAAGCTGCATTCCCCAATTACGATGACATGCGAATAGTCAAGGACAATGTAATAGAAAAGTTTTAGATGAAAGAAGAGCTGACACAAGAGGAGAGAGGGCGTTTGATAGCCGAACACTATAAGGCCATAATAGAACTGCTGGGCGAAGACCCCGAACGCGAAGGGCTGGTCAAGTCGCCCGAAAGGATAGCCCGCGCCATGCAGTTTCTCGTATCGGGATACGGCAAATCGGCAGCCGAAAAACTGCAATCCGCCCTGTTCGAAGAAAACTACGGAGGCAGCGAACGCGTAATTCTCGTAAAAGGAATAGAATTCTATTCCATGTGTGAACACCACATGCTTCCGTTCTTCGGCAAAGTACACATCGGATATATTCCCGACACCAAAGTAGTAGGCTTAAGCAAACTTGCGCGATTGGTCGAAGTCTATGCCCGTCGGTTGCAGTTGCAGGAGCGCATGACGCAGGAGATATTGGACGCTTTTGTAGAAAACGTCCCCAATCACGGAGCGATAGTTATGGTCGAAGCCCGTCATTTGTGTATGCAGATGCGTGGAGTGCAAAAACAAGGCGCTGTAACAACCACCTACCTCTACACGGGAAAATTCAAGGAAGAATCGAAACGTCGCGAGTTCTTCGAAATGCTCAATGCCCCTTCCATACAAGGCGAAGAGAGCAGGGTGTAAAGATAAAAATGCAATTTCTGCAAATATTTATCCCGTAAGATTTGCAGGTAAAAAAAATATACACTATATTTGCACCCGCAAATGCGAAAATAGCTCAGTTGGTAGAGCATAACCTTGCCAAGGTTAGGGTCGCGGGTTCGAGTCCCGTTTTTCGCTCACTTACATAAAAATCCGCATGTAGCGACAGGCGGAGTAAGAAGGAGGAAAATCCTGAGCCGAACAAGTGAGGACGGCGAATTTGCCCAAATGGCGGAATTGGTAGACGCGTTAGTTTCAGGGACTAATGAACGTAAGTTTGTGCAGGTTCGAGTCCTGTTTTGGGCACACTCCTTAAAAACATAATGTCCGGGTGGTGAAATTGGTAGACACGCTACTTTGAGGGGGTAGTG
>JADIMW010000073.1 GCA_017694415.1 Candidatus Caccoplasma merdipullorum | reverse complement strand
TTGCTGCGAGGTTTTGATTTTGCATTATTTGCCGACGGACAAAAAAAACAACAGGAGGGAATCCCGATGATTTCCTCCTGTTTGTTTTGGGTCGATTTGAAAGATTATTTCTTCTTCCCTTCCATGTGCTTTGCGTAACGACTCATGAACTTGTCCACGCGTCCTGCGGTATCGACAAGTTTCTGTTTTCCGGTAAAGAACGGATGCGAAGTATTGGTTATCTCGAGTTTTACCAAGGGATATGTAACACCGTCGATTTCAATCGTCTCTTTGGTTGCAACGGTCGAGCGGGTTATGAATATCTCCTCGTTCGACATGTCTTTAAATACCACTTCGCGGTAATTTTCGGGATGAAGTCCTTTTTTCATCTTATAATAATTTTAATTGTTGTCCTTATCTTAATTTATCAATAACGCGTGTTGGTGGCACGCTCTTTTGTAATGGCGTGCAAATGTAGTTATAAATTTTCAATATGGCAAAAGTTTTTCCGTTGTTAATTCAAATATCTTTTTATTTATGTATTTACAATAAAAATCGGTATTTTTGCTGCGCTGCCTGTCCGGTAACGGATGTTGTTATCATCGGCAGTTCTGCTACACGCTATACAGCCGTCCGCTATACTGTCCTTTTTCAGGAAACGGACTTTAGTTGTTTGTTTTACTTATTAATTTCTCGACAATGTTCTTCGGACTATTCGGAAAAAACAAAAATATCGAACCTCAAAAACTCTGTTTCTCGACAGATATTCATTGCCACATTATACCCGGTATCGATGACGGGGCTAAGGATTCCAATATTTCCGTATCGCTGGTTGAGGCGATGCAGCAATGGGGCATAAAGCGGATTATCGCAACTCCGCACGTAACCGAAGAGACTTTCGAAAATACTCCGGAATCTATTTCTAAGGCTTACGGAATATTGAAAGAGGCTATGGAAAAGGAGAATATTCAGATTCCCATATCGTATTCCGCCGAATACAGAATGGACGGAAGGTTCAATGAGATAATGAAGAACGGCGGTTATATTTTGATGCCGGGGAGGTACTTGTTGATTGAGAACTCTTTTGTTCAGCCTTCGTTCGATTTGAAAAACATAATATTTGAATTGCAACTGAAGGATGTAAAACCTGTTCTGGCTCATCCGGAACGCTATTCGTATTACCAGCGCAAACGCCAGATATATTCCGAACTGATTGAAACCGGATGTGAATTCCAGATAAACCTTCTGTCTCTAAGCGGATATTACGGCATGGCGGAAAAGGAAACCGCCTTATGGCTTATAGACAGAGGGTATGTCTCGTTTTTAGGAACTGACCTCCACCATTTTGGTCATGTGGAGTCGATAAACAGATTCCTCTGTACGAGGGAATATGCCGATATTGCCAAAAGACTTGCGCCTGTTCTGAAGAACGACCTGCTCCCCTCGGTGTAATCTTATACGGCACATAAGCCGGAGTATCATTTCCCCCGGGATATCTTTTTACACATAACCTTTTGATTTTTTGATAAATTTAGCTATGTTTGTAATTGGGTTATGGGGCATATTCTCTTATGGCTGCCGTACATTATACGGCAGTGTCGGCATATAACCCCATTTTAAATTGCAGCATGATGAAAAAAGCGGTTTTAGTTGCAGTTCTGTTCATAGCCGTAGCAGCCATATCGGATATTTACGGCCAGACCGGAAGCGGGATTGGTGCTCCTGAAGGGAAAGGGTTTGTAGTAAGCAAAGGGAAACAAAACTGGTTCTTTTCTTTCGGAGGTAATGCGAACGTCTATATGGGTCAGGAGGATAACCAGCTCTATTTCAAGCATAGGATTAGTTATGGAGGGTCGCTGTTTTTCGGCAAATGGATTACTCCGTGGATAGGTATTAAATTCGGCATCGATGCCGCTCAATATAAGGGTGCTGTGCTTAACGGCGAAAACGGGAATTTTATTGTTCCGAATGAAGTGTGGGATATATCGAAGGCAAGATATAAGTTGGACAACTTGCAGGTTCAGAGGTTTTTCGCTTTCAATCCTAACATCGACGTATTTGTAAGTCTGCTCAATTCGCTCGGCAAGGTGAAGGAGGACAGGGTGTACGACCTGATTTTGTCGGGTGGTGTAGGTCTTATGGTAAACAGCGGAAACAAGGTTAATGCCGCGACCAATGCTCAAGGCGATTACAACATATATTCTCCTACGTTAAATATCGGACTTCAAAACAAATTCAGATTGTCGGATGGCTGGGATATGAATATAGATGTAAAAGCAGGATGGGTGAACAATTTGTTCGACGGGCAGTCGTGGAACGGTCAGAAAACAAGACGCGGCGACTTTTTCGGTTCTGTGGGAATATCTTTTTCTTACAGGTTCAAGCCGCGCGGCACGACAGCATACAACCCCGATGTTTATATAAACGAAATCGAGTCGTGCCGGAATACTCTCGAGGACTTGGAAAGCAGATACAACAATCTGGTTGCCGAAAACGAGCGTCTTAAGGACGAGAATGCCGCTCTTGCCCGACTAAACAGTACGGTACAAAAGACTCCCGTTGCCACACCGACAGAGAAGTCCGGCGAGGTTTATACCGAAAACAGAATACTGGCTACAATTGAGTACCCGATAGGGTCGTCGGTGTTGAGCAGCAATGACCTTAAAAAATTGCGTGAAGTGGCAGGGATTATGAAAAGCAATCCGGACAAGACGTATGAAATATGCGGATATGCTGATAATGCCACAGGTTCGAAAATTATGAATATCCGATTGAGAAACGCCCGTGCAAACAGGGCTATCGACATGCTGCTCTTTTATGGCGCAAACCGCAACCAGATATTGAAGGCTACCAACGACGGAGAATTGCCGGGAACGTCGTCGCGTGCGATTGTGATTAGAGAGGTGAACTGCGAGTAAAGTAACTCGCGCATTGCTGTTTTATGTATCTGCGGTGTTGTTCTGTCGTATTTTCTGTTATGTAATATTATTGTATAGCCTCGGGTACGGATTTGCGGGTGTGTATTTCCGGGTTTCCGGGTTCTTTATTGCTACACCAGCGGGATAGGTTGTTCCGACATTTTTTTACATGTTCATATTCTTTCTTTGCTTTAGCGTAGAAACATTTTATTTTAACACTGGGGCTGTACGGATAACGGCTTTTATGCCGCATTTCATTCTTTACGGATGTTTAGTATGCTATATTGCGACTTTGTATTGCGACTTTGTGGCATATTTCACGAATGGCTGTCGGGAATAGCCGTTGTTGTCCCTTTTTATGACAGTGGATGTTTTGTTCGAATCGCAGGCAGCCCTGCCAAAAAGCTATAAAAAGCTTAGGCCGGGCTGCCTGTATTTTCAGTTGTTGTTATCCCTATTGTTTTTCATTGCTGCATATTCGCTAACCGCCGTTTTTTTTGCAGCATTCCGCTTTTTGATTATTTCCGCATTGCGGCTATGGAACTCAACGACCTGTTTTCAGGGATATTGTCGTTTTACGGACAATAGCTTCTGCTATTCGAATATTCCTTCTATTATCTCTTCGTATTCTCCCGCCTGTTCTGCCGAATTCGAGCTGTTGGTTGAACCTTTGCAGGGGTCGGAGAACTCGGGCGGTACAATGAAATCTTCCGTCTGTGTATAACCGAGTGTGGGATCGGCATATACTTTCTGTATAAACAATCCGTATATCGGCAGAGCCATCGATGCGCCTTGTCCCATTGCCATCCTGTCGAAATGTATCGAACGGTCTTCTCCTCCTACCCATACTCCTGCGGCGAGTTGGGGGGTGAATGCCATAAACCAGCCGTCGGAATTATTATTGGTTGTTCCTGTTTTACCGCCCATAGGTGCCGTTATGTTGTAACGGAACCGTATTCGGGAACCTGTTCCGTAATTGACTACATCTTGCAACAGCGACAGTATTTTATAATACGCGCTTTCGCTTATTACCTCGGTCATTCGCGGCGTAAAGGTGGAGATTACGTTGCCGAAGTTATCTTCTATTCTTGTTACATATAACGGATCGACTCTTATCCCTTTGTTTGAGAACGCAGTATAGGCAGTTACCATCTCTTCGACCGAGACTTCTGCCGGCCCGAGGCATAATGATATTACGGGGTCGATATAGTTGCGAATGCCGAATGAATGCATCAGATTGGCCAACGCTTCGGGGGAGAGCTGCGACATCAGCCATGCCGATATCCAGTTGTTGGAGGTTGCAAGCCCCCAGCGGAGCGTTACCATCTCTCCTACTCTTTTGTTGGATGAGTTACGTGGAGACCATACGTTGCCGGTATATGGATCGACTATATGCGGCTGCTCATTGGGCGCAAGATCGCATGGGGTAAAGCCTTCTTCCATGGCCAGCGTGTAAAGGAACGGCTTTATCGTGGAGCCTACCTGACGACGACCTGCAGATACCATGTCGTATTGGAAACGGTTGAAATCCACTCCTCCGACGTACGCTTTTACATGGCCTGTCTTGGAGTTCATGACCATAAATCCGGTACGCAAAAACGATTTGTAGTAACGTATCGAGTCCAACGGCGAAAGGAGCGTGTCTTTTATGCCGTTGAGTGTATATACCTGCATGTCGCGCGGCGTCATAAAGATTTCCTTGATATACGACTCGCTCTTCCCCGCTTTCTTCATTATCCGGTAGCGGTCGCTCTGCTTCATGGCCCGATTGAGCATGTCTTCTATCTCGGATTGCGATACTGACGACGAGAACGGAGCATTCCGCTTATTTTTCAATTCTTCGAAAAATTTGGGTTGCAGGTCTTTGTTGATATGTTCTTCGACTGCTTCTTCGGCGTATTTCTGCATACGCGAATCGATTGTCGTGTATATCTTCAACCCGTCGGTATAGATGTTGTATTTTGTCCCGTCGGGCTTGCGTGTTTTTTCGCACCATCCGTACAGCGGATTATTCGCCCATGCGATTGAATCGTCGATATACTGCTGAGCCTGCCACTGCCTGTAATCTTTTCGCTCGGGTTTCTTGGCTGTCAGCATCAATCGCAGTTTTTCCCTGAAATACGGGGCAAGCCCTTCTTTGTGGTCGGCTTTGCTGAATTTTATGTTTAACGGTATTTGCTGTAATGAATCACATTCACGTTCGGTTATATATCCGGCTTTCCGCATAAGCTGCAATACTGTGTTGCGACGTCCCAACGTTCGGTCGTAATGCCGTATGGGATTGTAATATGACGGATTTTTACACATACCTACAAGCATGGCCGATTCTTCCGTCTTGAGTTTGTCGGGGGTGGTACTGAAATAGACTGCCGCCGCCGACTGTACGCCTACAGCATTATACAGAAAATCGAACTTGTTAAGGTACATTTTTATTATCTCTTCTTTTGTATAGAAGCGTTCCAACTGTATGGCAATAACCCACTCTATCGGCTTTTGGAAGAGTCGCTCAATCTTGTTTTCGGCATTCGGCGAATAGAGTTGTTTTGCCAACTGCTGCGTTATGGTACTGCCGCCACCGGCACTCTCGCCCATAAACAAAAGACGTTTGAATACGGCTCGTGCCAGTGCCTTGAAATCTATCCCGGAATGGTCGTAAAACCTGACGTCTTCCGTTGCCACGAGAGCATTTACAAGAGTCGGCGAGATGTCCTGATAATCGGTATATACGCGGTTGCCCTGACTTTGGTAGTAGTTACCCAATACCACCATATCCGACGAATATATCTCCGATGCGAATTTGTCTTTGGGGTTTTCCAGTTCTTCTATAGGAGGCATATATCCTATGCATCCGCGCGCTATCAGTATGAAGATTAATGCTACCGCTATTATGACAATAAAAAACAACCTCCACAATATCTTTACGATACGGGTTTGTTTGGTTGTTTTGGCATTTTGACCTGCTTTATTTTGATTTGCCATCGTATGTTTCTGTGTATGATTTTATATACGGAGGAATATATCGAATGTGCAAAGATAGTGAAAGGCGAGCGCAGAAAAAATAAGTTTACTTAATTTTTTATGCCGAGCCGCATCCTATCTTCGACATAAAGTCAAAGATACGCAAACTCGCCCGATTTCGGATGGATTTAGGAAGAATAATGTAAACTATTGGGCTTTCAGGGAGATACGCAGCATTATTCCGCATTTGTAAATGTGTGCTTTGAAGCCGTTTTTTGAATAGTTAAGCGAAAA
>JADIMW010000072.1 GCA_017694415.1 Candidatus Caccoplasma merdipullorum | reverse complement strand
TCCATATATCCGCCGGTACTTTTAAACATAAAAAATACCGATGCCCGAGGTAGGACAGTCGGCTTGCAATCGTTATACTGACGAACTTTGCGGCATTTTCAATTATATGCCTATTCCTGAGAACTTCCGAAACGGATTCCGAACTTCCCGGCCTCAAATATCCCCTCTCGGAGGACGAGAGAACCGACAGTCTTTTTTACCGTGTGCAAAGATAACAAGATTCCGACAAATAAACATTAACGCAATGCATATTTTTCCCAAATTTATTGCTTTATGTTAATCAGCGGCAAACACGGCTGTTTTTTATGCAGGTTTGGAGGAAACGTACATAGAGTTTATCCGGAAAGCATCTCCAACTATTGCTCCAATGCAGGTTCATCTCTCAATCCGGCAACTGCATACTACAATATTTTTTTAACATAATCCATAACACACTGATTATATGAATATTGCTTATACACCTATAAAATAAAAAGATTATTTTACATTATAAAACATACTGTTTTCGGGAAAATTTAACTATCTTTGCGAAAATCTGAAAATTAGGGGCGCCGAATATCGGTATTTTAACCGCACATGTGTGCAGAGTTTTTGTTTTTAAATCCCCTGTTTGTTCTCTCTTGAATTATCGCGACATGCAATGCATGCCTCAATAAATTTTATGCGAATGATGAAATTTAACGGACTGAAGTTTATAGCTATTTCCGCACTGATGATTACCTTGCAAAGCGGAACTGTTTTCGGGCAATCGTCATTACTCAATACTCAGAAACATCATGCTGTAATGCAAAACGACCTTATCTCGTATAACAAAGTTATACCCAAGATAATGAATGTTGTAGATTCTTCTCTTATTGCAGACCAGCTTAAAAATATGGAAGCCGAATTCCCCGCCGCAGATTTGTATGGCGACGACTGGGACAACAAATGGGTTAAAACTTTTTCGGCAAATTCAATACCCGATACTTTCGCCATAGACGTTTCGGACTATTGTATCCCCGTACCGGGATACAAGACCTCGGATTACGGGTGGAGACGCTACCGCATGCACAAAGGGGTTGATTTGAAACTGCAGACCGGCGATACGGTAAGGGCGGCATTCTCCGGGAAGGTGCGTAAAACCGCTTACGAGGCGAGAGGTTACGGTTATTATGTTGTAATGCGTCATCCCAACGGTCTCGAGACTGTTTACGGACACTTGTCGAAGATTCTCGTCAAGCCCAACCAGATAATAAAAGTTGGCGACCCTATCGCTTTGGGCGGCAGCACAGGTCTCTCCACAGGCCCGCACCTCCACTTCGAGACCAGATTCCTCGGTATGGCTCTGAACCCTAACGAAATATTCGATTTCGTAAACAAAGTTCCGCATACCGATACGTACGTATTTACAAAAAAGAAACAGCAGACGACTTCCGGCACTACCGCTTCATACCGAATCAAGTCGGGCGACACCCTCTCTTCGATTGCTGCAAAACACGGAACATCCGTTTCACGGCTTTGCAAACTTAACGGCATATCTGCCAAGAAAGTACTGAGAGTAGGTACGGTATTGAGAGTAAGATAACGACACAGGAAAAAGAATTACGGAAACGGGGAGCCTGAATGTTCCCCGTTTTCTCTTTTTTATACCGCCGTCATTTTTATATGATGTACTAAATAACATTTGATATTATTGGATTATCTTTGTTTCGGAATAAGAAAAAAGTTACCGGCTTCGAAGCACGTTGAGAGTCTGCTCGCCGCTGATATGCGGATTAACTCTTTCATGTAGCATAACAGCCGGATTCTAACAGCAAATACAAAAGATAAGTACGGATGATAGAAAAAACGATTATTATTGACGATGTCGATCCGGTAGTCTTTTATGGTATAAACAACGACAACCTGCAATTTATAAAACTGCTCTTTCCGAAATTGCATATAATTGCCCGCGGCAATGTTATGAAAGTTATAGGAGAAGAGAAAGAAATAACAGGTTTTGAAAAACTCATCGGCCAAATTATAGATTACTGCGCCGAATACAACAGACTGGACGGCACAATAATAGGCGCAATCGTAAATGGCGGAACTCCTCTCGAAATCAAGCAGGAAAATCTGATAATACATGGCATAAACGGCAGACAGATTATTGCAAGAACAGAGAATCAGCAGAAACTCGTATCGGCTTTTGAACGTAACGACCTTGTTTTTGCGCTCGGCCCTGCCGGAACGGGCAAGACGTATATCGCCATAGCTCTCGCCGTAAAGGCTCTTAAGAACAAAGAGGTTAAAAAAATAATATTGAGCAGACCTGCTGTAGAGGCCGGAGAAAAACTCGGGTTCCTTCCCGGCGACATGAAAGAGAAAATCGACCCGTATCTGCAACCTCTGTACGATGCTTTGCAAGATATGATTCCTTCGGTAAAACTGAAGGAGATGATGGAAAACAACACGATACAGATTGCCCCGCTGGCTTTTATGCGCGGCCGGACGCTTAACGACGCGGTAATAATTCTCGACGAAGCCCAAAACACATCGGTTCACCAGATAAAAATGTTCCTTACGAGACTCGGGATTAATGCCAAAATGGTGATTACCGGCGACATGAGCCAGATAGATTTGCCTCCGGCACAAACCTCGGGGCTGGTACAGGCTGTCGAGATTCTTAAGGATATTAAGGGTATAGAAATAATCCGATTCAACAAAAACGACATTGTAAGGCATCGGCTTGTTCAGGTAATAGTTGAGGCTTACGAGAGGTACTCCGAACGGAACAAGATAAAGAAATTGAAAGATAATACGGACAAGGATATTCAGTAAATTATTAATGTATATGGAAAAGGCTTTGACAAGAACGGATTTTAATTTTCCGGGACAAAAGAGTGTTTATCACGGAAAAGTTCGCGATGTTTACAACATTAACGACGATATTCTGGTAATGATAGCTACCGACCGCATTTCGGCATTCGACGTTATACTGCCTAAGGGTATTCCGTACAAAGGAGAGGTGCTGAACAGGATAGCGGCAAAGTTCCTCGACGCTACTGCGGATATTGTTCCCAACTGGAAAATAGCCACTCCCGACCCTATGGTTACCGCAGGTCTTCGTTGCGAGGGTTTTAAGGTTGAGATGATTATTCGCGGATACCTTACCGGAAGCGCATGGAGGGAATACAAAGAGGGCAACCGTGTTTTGTGCGGGGTTAAACTGCCCGACGGAATGCGCGAAAACCAGAAGTTCCCCACTCCTATAATAACTCCTACGACAAAGGCTGACGAGGGGCATGACGAAAATATCTCGAAAGAGGAGATTATTGCAAAGGGCATAGTTGATAAAGAGGATTATGAACTTATGGAGAAATATACTTATGCTCTTTTTGAGAGGGGTTCGAAAATGGCAGAGGAGAAAGGGCTTATTCTGGTAGATACTAAATATGAGTTCGGCAAGAGGGACGGAAAAGTATATCTTATTGATGAGATTCATACTCCCGACTCGTCGCGTTACTTTTATGCCGACGGTTATCAGGAGAGATTCGAGGCGGGCATGCCGCAGAAACAGTTGTCGAAAGAGTTCGTAAGACAATGGCTTATCGAAAATGGATTTATGGGTAAAGCCGGACAACAGGTTCCTGAAATGACGGATGAATATGTAATGAGCGTTTCAGACCGTTATATCGAACTCTTCGAAAATATCACCGGAGACAAATTTGTCCGCACCGAACAGGGTGATATTAAGGAGCGGATTGAGAAGAACGTTACTGAGTTCCTTTCGAAAAGATAAGTCGTTCGTTCCGCTACTTATGTTCTGATAAGGGACAATACTAAAAGAGTCTTCCTGTTTTAACCGGGCAATGGAGCTCGAAGGCTTCATTGCCCGAATAATTTAAAGCTGTATTTTCAAGATGCAAAGTAACGATGTCGAAAGCGTAAAGCCATATAATGAGGACGAAGACAAAGGGAAGCAGATAAGCAGGATGTTCGATACCATTTCGCCTGCCTACGACTTGATGAACCGCATTATTTCACTTGGGCAGGACGGATATTGGAGACGTTCGGCTATTAACGAGATTGCGGAATACCGCAACGGGAATATCCTCGATATCGCCACGGGTACGGGGGATATGGCTTTTATGATATATGAGATGTTGTCGCCGGAGTCGGTAACGGGTTGCGACATATCGGAAGGGATGTTGCAAGTTGCCGAGATGAAGGCCGCCCGTACAGGTCGCGACAAAAGAATCTCTTTCTGCGTGGGCGACTGTTCTGCTCTTCCTTTTGACGACGGGAAATTCGATGCTGCCACGGTTGCTTTCGGTGTAAGGAACTTTAAAGATTTGCTGCTGGGTTTGACCGAGATTAGCAGGGTGCTCAAACCGGGAGGCAAAGTCTCTATTCTGGAACTTACTGTTCCGGAAAACAGGCTTTACAGGCTGGGATACGACATATATACCAAAACCGTCATTCCTCTGCTGGGTAAAATAATTACGGGAGACAGTAAGGCTTACGGGTATTTGGGAAAATCGATACATGCGATGCCGCAGGGCAAGAAGATGCTTTCTCTTTTGGAAAAGGCAGGTTTTACGGATTGTTCGTTCCGTTACATGACTTTGGGCGCATGTGCTGTTTACACGGGTATTATTCCCGCGAATCGTTCATAAGTTGCTGCTGCAACATATCGACTCTTTCCTGATAGAGTTTTACCAACATACGGAGTCGCGATATTTCGAGTTCTTTTGAATACAGGAGTTCTTTCAGCACCTTGTCCGATATTTTTGCTCCGTAAGACTCCTCATCTTCGGCAGCATACCCTGCATCATCGGAAACGGGACTCTCCTGTTCTGAATACTCCTCGCCATAATTTACCCCCGACGGAAGTTCGTCATCTACCGTAATGAAAAAATCGCTTAAATCGAGCTTGTATTCATTGCATATCTTCAACAGTATGGCTGTATTCAGATTACCGCCTCGTACCGCTTTCCCGATTGTATTTTTATCTATGCCCAAAACATTCGAGGCTTCCTGATAGGTAATGTGGTTTGCCGCTAAAAAATCTCTAAACCTTTCACCGCTATATACAAGACGTCGATTTGTTCCCATATTGATTTATTCAGATTATTTTTATCCTAATATTTTATTGTTTCAAACTATTTTCATAGTTTTGTATCGAAATGCTGTGCGGATATACTTTGCAGTAAAAAAGGATGAAAAAACAAGATACTTCCGATTACATATTACAAACAAAGTGCTTTGAATTGATAAAACTCTGCAATATCGTTGAAACAGGGTACGGCATCTTTTTTTTCAAATCGCACGACCTTATATGCGGCGGTGCGGATTTGTCGCTTTCCGAAATAATTTCGCTGCTCGAAAAAATAGCGGAGAGTTTGAATCCCACCGACATCTCGCTCCTTATCGAAAACCTCAGACAATCGGCTGCGAAAAAATTGCCTCAATAATATCCAACGCTACGCACGGGTTCTTATTCCCCTCCTCCTACCCGCTTCTGCAGTCTCAATCAATCCAGAGCTTTTCTATTTCCGCTATATATACATAATGCAAGTCGCCGCCGGGATACCACTTGGGCAATATCTCCTTATCTATGAACGCGTCTTTATCGAGTTTTCCTTTGTATAGTTTCCTGCATTTCATTACGAGACGCGCTTCTTTAAAGGAGACGATTCCGTCTGAGGGGGAATACGGGGTCAATCCTGCTTCTTTTACCTTATCGGTATCTCTTCCTGATTTCGTCCCGCAAATATTCAAAGCCTTACGGTATTGTTCCGGGAAGAACGACAGGGTAAAGCATTCTTCGCGCTCGATGTATTCCAACGTGTATCGCTGAGGGCGTACGTATATAGTTGCTACGGGTTTTCCCCACAGGAAACCGATATTGCCCCAACTTGCCGTCATGGTATTGTAATTTTCCATGTTGCCTGCCGTTATCAGCATCCACTCTTTTCCTATGAGTTTTACGGCATTCTCGTTTATTTCCAATATATCTGTCTCTTTCATATTCTAAATATCTGTTTTTTACCAAAGTTTCATCTGTGCAGGATCGTCGAACGGGATTATTTTTTCTTTTTCTTCTTCTTCCTGCCGCTGCCGCTCCAGCTCCTTGCTTTTTCGTTCGAGTATCTCTTCGGGGGTTTCGGGCTCCATGACTACCATCCAGTCTTCACCTTCTATATCGATGGACGAACCGACGTCCTGCTTGCCCAATTCTCCTTTTAATGCTTCTACTTCGTTGGTCAGTGCCACTACGTTGAGTTTGGCTACCTCGGCTTCGCGTTTGAATTTTTCGCTCTCTTTTTGTGCTGCTGCTACTTTTTCTTTTAAATCTTCTATCTGACGCGCTTCTTTCCGCTTTTCTGCCGCAACCGCTTGCCGCGATGATTTTTCTTTCAGCTTTTCTATTTGCGATTTTGCTGCGGACAACTCGTTCTCGAGACTTTTCGATGCTACTTGCAGCTCGAGCATGGCCGCCTTCATCTGTTCCTGCTCTTGTATGGACATTCCTTCTACTACGGCATCGGACAGACATGACAGACGAACTTTCAACTCTTCTACTTCTTGTTGGGAGGTTTTAAGCTGCGACTGCATGTCGCGTTCACGTTCTTCGTATTCTTCTATTTTTTCTCTCAGTTCGGCATTTTGTTCGTACGTCGGGTCTTCGCCGTTATGCAATTTGGCCGCCATACTGGCATTTTTTATCTTGGTCAGTTGCATTGTGAGCTCTTCGACCTGCTGCTTCAACTGCTCTGTTTCTTCTTCATCGGGCATTTTCGCCTTGTATTCGGACATTTGCAACTGCAATGCCTGATATTTGCGCGTTACGTCTATCAACCTGCGCGTTATTTCTCCGTCTTTTCCTTCGGGGTCTATTCCTTCGCTTTGCTGTTGTAAAGCCTCGATACGTGCCTGCAGTATGGTTTCGCGCTCAACTGCCTGTTTGACGGTTTCGTCCTTTACATGGAGCGCTGTCTCGAACGATGCTGTTATCTCTTCTATCTTTGCTTGTGCTGCCTCGAGTTGCTGTTCCAATTCGCCGTTCTCGGTTTGCATCTTTACAATGCTCTTTTTAAGCGATTCGACGTAATCGTTCGACTGGATGGTTTCTCCTACTTGCATGAGGTTTTCGTTATCTTGCATCTGCCTGTACTGGTCAAGTTCCAGACGCATCTTTTCGGATTCTTCTTCTATGCGTTCTTTTTGCTGTAAGAGTATTCGGTACTTGTTGTTCACTTCTGCCCGTTCGTCTTTCAGCTTCTGACATTCGCCTTCGAACTTTTCCAAACGTTGCTCCAACTCCTGCGTCTTGTCGGCAAGCGCCCGTCGCTGACGTTCTGCGCTGAGGAAACGCTCCTTGTATTCTTTCTCGCTTTGCGAAAGGGTGTTTAAACGGGCTTCTATTTCGTCGGAATGTTCTTTGTTTTCTACTGACGTGTCAAATGTTTTTACGTCTTCGCTTGAACAGATTTTCTTGGCTACGAAATTTATATATTCCATAAAGGCGGGACGTATGTGCTGGCATACTTCTTGTTTTTCGGCCTCTTTGTCTATGCTTTTTTGTATTACTTCCGGCAGGGCGCGGTTTATTATCTCGATTATCTTTTCGAGCAGGGTGTCGGGTATGCCTGATGTATTGTAGGCTTTCTCGTAATCGGCTTTTTCCGCCTTGCGGGTACGCGACTCGGCTTCGGTTTCTGCGTCGTAGTCGCTATATTCGTCGTACTGCTGTCCGGGAGAGAATATGGATGCCAGAGATTTTTTTATATTGAGTTTCATCTGCTGTTATTTTTTATTCTTGTTTGCGTGTTTCTTCTGTTTCGGGTTTCATCACTATTCCCACGTTCTTCTTTCCGTTTATCTTTATTACTGCCGGATGCGGCAACGCCACTACTCGGATATTGGCTGTCTCGTATTCGGCCGGGATTGCATCGAGGTATGCCTTGTCGTAATATGCTCCTTCGGCACTCTGGTCTATTGTGAAATACCCTACTCCGAACGACGTCAGATTCTGGAAGAAGTGTGTTCCCTGGCTCGGCTCTATCCAATAGTTGTTCAGAGCTGTCTCCACTATCAGTTTGGAGGCCGAGATGTGTGGCCACTTTACGGGGATTCCCAACGCCGTATCGCTGGAGCCCCACCGACCGGGACCGATGAGGATATATGACTGTTTCCGGGACAGGAATTCTTTATTTACTTTTTCTATCTCGCGTGCTATGAACGAATTGGATGAATAGCCGAATACGCCGTCCTTGACATATACTACGTGCGTTATGTCGTCGAGTACTCCGTGCCCGAGCGCGGACGTGCTTTTTATCAGCAGAGATTCTTCGGATACTCCGTCTATTTCGTCTTCGCGCATCTCTTTCGAATCAACGATAGGTCTTATCTGCAACCAGTACATTGCTCCGGGAGTTTTGTCGCCGGGCAGGTTGCATGCGAACTCTATCTCTACTGGACGCCCCATTTCCTGCTTTCCGTATGTGAGCATCTTTTCGAGTATGTCGGCTAACGGGAACATTCCGTGTTGCAGGATGTTTGCGAAAGTTACGACTTTGCGCCCTCCGTCGTAATACCCGTCGCGTATGATTTGGTCGGCATAATCGAATGTTGAGACCATTCCGAATAACGACCCGTCTTTTTCGGCTTCGGATATGGGGAGTTTCATCAGGTTGAATCCGTCGTCCATCGAGAAGGTCTTTTCCACATCTCGCATGTCGAGAGAATAAAAACGTGTCTGCGTATCGCTCAACGCCAAATCCATGGTGCTTGTCTGCAATACGGACGACGGGTGCTTGGGGGAGAAACGGAGACTGCGCCCTCCATCGACTATGTATTTGCCTAATCCTACGGCAACATCTACTACACCGTCTTCGGGTTTTTCTTCGTTTATCGGATAGTAGTTTATCGAACGCCCTACTCCGGAGAAGGAGGGGTAATAGCGTTCGGGGTATCTTACGCCTACGACTTCTTGCAGTATTATTGCCATTTTTTCCTGATCGATGACGTTCGATGTGGCCTCCATATATGCCTTGCTGTCGGAATAATATACCGATGCATATACTCCTTTTATCGCATCTTTCAACATGTTGAGCATCTTCTCCTGTGATGCGAAGTTGGGTATCATGTATGTCGAATAGATTCCTGCAAATGGTTGGTAATGGGAATCTTCGAGCAGACTTGACGAACGGACTGCAACGGGACTTTGAACTACTTCGAGGAAGGCTTTCAAGTCTTCATCGAGCCATTTGGGCAGGGAGGCTTTAAGGAAGCATGAGAGTATTTCTTCGTCCGGAATATCGGAGAGGGCTATGTTATAGAGGTTGTTCCCTTCCATGAACTCATCGAAGATGTCGGTACACAGCACCACGGTTTTGGGTATCGACACTGAAACGTCCGGGTAATTCGAAAGCGCAGGATGCCGCTTTATCAACATGTCGATAAATGCAAGTCCGCGTCCTTTGCCGCCGAGCGAGCCTTGTCCTATTCGGGCGAAATTGGAATATTTGTCGAAACGGTTGCGTTCGAATATCGCGACGATTCCGCTGTTCTTCATTTTGCGATATTTGACTATTGCGTCGAATATAAGTTGCCTTATTTCGGATGCATCGGTACTTTCTACTACACGCTTTTGTTTCAGTATCTCGGCCAGCGGGAACATTGCCCTTGAATAGAGCCAACTGGATATTTGATTGCGCGAGGCATGGTAAAGGAGGGAATCGTCGGGGATGCTGAAGATTACGTTTTGCAGGTCTTTCAGATTTTTTACCGTTGCCACCACTTCGCCTGTCTGCGGCTGTATGAACTCGAAATCGGAATATCCGAAGTTTCGCAATACGGCATTTTTCAAATCGACCGGCAAAGTTTTGGAATGTTTGTATAGAAATGCGGCATTGAAGGTTATTGCGCATTTTTGGTTTTCCAAATCGGAGGAGTCGATTATTATCGGAAGATTCTCGTCTTTGCTGCGGAGGTAGCGACAGAGTTTAAGCCCTGCTTCCTGATCTTTTTTCCCTTCGCGCATGAATGATACGTCGGTTACGACACCGAGTATATTGTTGCTGAACTTGTCGTATATGGTCTTGGCTTCTTCGTAATTTCGCGCCAACAGTATTTTTGGCCGCCCCCTCATGCGAAGCATCTGTTCATGCCGGTTCAATGCTTCGGTGGAGAATATTTGGGACTGCTTCAAAACCAGTTTGTAGAGTATCGGCAACAGTGATGAATAGAAGCGTATGGAATCTTCGACCAACAGGATTACCTGAACGCCGACTGATGCCACGTCTTCTTTTACATTCATCTTGTCTTCTATCAGTTTTACGATTGCAAGAAGCAGGTCGGCATTGCCGAGCCAACTGAAGGCGTAATCGACGCCGCTGAGGTCTTCATTCTCGAGTCTGCGGGAGACTTCGTGCGAGAAGGGCGTAAGCAACGCTACGGGAATTTCGGGATACCTTGCTTTCAGTTCCTTGAGGCTTCTGAACATTTCATTGTTCTGCATGGGCGGCATTGCTATTATAAGGTCGTAATGCCGCGAAGTCAGTTCGGCAAGTGCATCATCGACGTCGCTAACCTGTTTTACGCGAGGCGGGGAGCTGAGGTTGAGGGACATGTATTCGAGGAATATGTGTTCTTCCACGCGTCCGTCTTCTTCGAGCGTAAAGGCATCGTACCGGCTTGCTATGAGCAAGACATTAAATATCCTCTTCTGCATGAGGTTTGCAAAAGAGGTGTCTTTCATATACAGCTGGTTTATGTCGTTTCCCGTGGTTTTATCGTTACCGGCCATGTTTTATGGTGTTTTCGCTGTTGTTTACGAGTTTCAAATATACTATTTTTTTATTTTTTATTCAATATGGATTGGTTATGGTTTTAAACAGGACACGGGCGCGGAATTGATTCCGCGCCCGTGTCTTATCGGGTTGTCTCACGGAGGGGTATCCTCCTTGTGGACAGTGTTTTACTTATTCTCTGCGTCGAGTTTTTCTTTGAGGGCTGCAAGTTCCTGTATGTCGCCGAGAGTGGATTTTTCAATTACCGGTGTGGGTATTGATTCTTCTTCTTTGGCTTTCTTTGCTGCCTTCTTTGCTGCTGCTACTTCTTTCTTTGCTTCATCTTCGAAGATTCTGCTGTGCGAAAGGATTATGCGTTTTGCATCTTTGTTGAACTCGATGACTTTAAACGGAAGTTTTTCGTTTACTTGTGCTTGTGTTCCGTCTTCTTTTACGAGGTGTTTCGGGGTTGCGAATCCTTCTACTCCGTAAGGAAGTGATACTACTGCACCTTTGTCGAGCATTTCGATTATTGTCCCTTCGTGTATCGAATTGAGTGTAAATACTGTTTCGAATACATCCCACGGGTTTTCTTCGAGTTGTTTGTGGCCGAGGCTCAAACGACGGTTTTCCTTGTCGATGTCGAGTACTTGTACTTCGATGTCTGCTCCTATCTGTGTGAACTCTGACGGGTGTTTGATCTTCTTCGTCCACGATATGTCGGATATGTGGATAAGACCGTCGATTCCTTCTTCTATTTCAACGAATACTCCGAAGTTGGTAAAGTTGCGTACTTTGGCGGTGTGTCTTGTTCCTACGGCATATTTGGTTTCTACCGTCTCCCATGGATCAGGTTTGAGTTGTTTGATACCGAGGGACATCTTGCGCTCTTCGCGACTGAGGGTGAGGATTACGGCTTCTACTTCGTCGCCTACTTTCATGAAGTCCTGTGCGCTGCGCAAGTGCTGCGACCATGACATTTCGGATACGTGTATAAGTCCTTCTACGCCCGGGGCTATTTCGATAAATGCTCCGTAATCGGCCATAACGACAACTTTTCCTTTTACTTTGTCGCCTACCTTGAGGTTGGGATCGAGTGCATCCCACGGATGCGGGGTAAGTTGTTTGAGTCCGAGTGCTATACGTTTCTTCTCGTCGTCGAAGTCGAGTATTACCACGTTTATCTTCTCGTCGAGTTTTACTATTTCGTCGGGATGTGTTACACGACCCCATGAAAGGTCGGTTATGTGGATAAGTCCATCTACGCCGCCGAGATCGACGAATACGCCGTATGATGTGATATTCTTCACTACTCCTTCAAGTACCTGACCTTTTTCGAGTTTGGAGATAATCTCTTTCTTCTGCTGCTCGAGCTCGGCTTCGATGAGTGCCTTGTGCGATACTACCACGTTGCGGTATTCCTGATTGATTTTCACAACCTTGAATTCCATGGTCTTGCCTACGAATACATCGTAGTCGCGTATCGGCTTGATGTCTATCTGCGAACCGGGGAGGAAGGCTTCTATTCCGAATACATCGACTATCATACCGCCTTTGGTACGGCACTTGATGTATCCTTTTACTATTTCCCCGCTTTCGAGAGCCTGATTTACGCGATCCCACGAACGGGCTGCACGTGCCTTTTTGTGTGAGAGGAGGAGTTGTCCTTTTTTGTCCTCCTGATTTTCTATATATACTTCAACCGTATCGCCTACTTTAAGGTCGGGATTGTAACGGAATTCGCTCATCGAGATTATTCCGTCCGATTTGTAACCTATGTTTACGACTACCTCGCGCTTGTTCATCGAGATAACGGTTCCTTCGGTTACATCTTTGTCTTTTAATGTGTTGAGCGTCTGGTCGTATGTTTTTTCCAGTTCCTCGCGGCTCTTGTCGCCTAATGACTCGCCTTTTTCATAGGCATCCCAATCGAAATTTTCAATCGGGGTGTTCAGTTGTTCTTTTTCTTCCATTTTTTAATAATAAGTTTAATAATTAATGGGTTAGACTTTATGTTGTAAAATCGGGTGCGAAGTTAATACTTTTTTTTTAATTTCCATTATTCGCCGATGTTTTATATTACATGTAGAGTCATTTCGGGGATATTCGGTGTGTCGGACGGGTTAATACCAGTCTTCTCCGTCGTACGGGCTGCTGCTTTTTTCGTATTTGAGGTCTTGCAGAAGCGAGGATTTTACGCTTATGTGGAAGTTATACGATTTGTACGGCCCTACGGGTACGAAATCGCAACTCATGCTCCAGCAGTGCATGTCGCGCGTAACCCCGCAACTCATATATGCCAACTTCTTTGTGTCGAAGTCGTAACTTGTGGAGAATGTGAATATCCAGTTTTTCGTGGGCTGTATGTTGCCTGAGAAGCTGAGGTTCTGTGTAATCTTGCCGTTATATTCCATCTTCTCTTTGTTAAAGTCGCCGTATCCGTAACTGAATGAATAGTTCACCGAAAGACTCCATGGTATTTTCCATACCATGTATCCGTTTTTCATCTCGGGCCCGTCTTCTCCGTTTTCTTCTTTTTTGGCATCCAGTTCGGCTCGGACGGCGGCGAGTTCTTCGAGGTCCACTATCGGCTGCCCGTCCGACCGCACGTTGCTGTTTTCTTCTTGTTCTT
>JADIMW010000071.1 GCA_017694415.1 Candidatus Caccoplasma merdipullorum | reverse complement strand
ACTTGAAAATTCTACCAGCTTGCTTTCTTTACACCCGGAATTAACCCCTGCGATGCCATTTCGCGGAATTGGATACGCGAAATGCCGAACTGACGCATATATCCTTTGGGACGACCTGTAATTTTGCAACGGTTGTGCAATCTTACACGCGATGCGTTACGGGGAAGCAATTGAAGTGCCTCGTAGTTGCCCTCAGCCTTAAGCTGTGCTTTTTTTGCTGCATATTTGGCTACTAATTTGGCTCTCTTCACTTCACGAGCTTTCATTGATTCTTTTGCCATATCTTAGCTCTTTTTGATGTTTTTGAAAGGTAAACCGAACTCTTTTAACAAAGCATATCCTTCTTCATCGGTATTTGCCGAAGTAACGAAAGTTATGTTCATTCCGGCTATCTTGCTGATAGCGTCGATGTTTATCTCCGGGAAGATTATCTGCTCGCGGATACCGAGCGTATAATTTCCGTTTCCGTCGAGTTTGCACTCAATACCTTTAAAGTCGCGGATACGGGGCAGAGCCACGCGAACGAGACGTTCGAGGAATTCGTACATTCTCTCGCGGCGAAGCGTAACCATAACGCCGATGGGCATTTTTTTACGAACCTTAAAGTTTGATATATCCTTGCGAGAGAGGGTAGCAACCGCTTTCTGTCCTGCTATTGCAGTAAGTTCGGCTATTGCAGTGTCGATAATCTTCTTATCGCCTGTAGCATCGCCCAACCCCTGATTGAGTACGATTTTTTTCAAAACCGGTACCTGCATCACGGTAGAGTAGTTGAACTCTTTCATCAAAGCGGGAACGATTCTCTCCTTATATTCTTTTTTGAGATTTGCTGTTGCGCTCATTATTTAATCTCCTCTCCTGATTTTTTAGAATAACGTACTAATTTGCCCGATTCATCTTTGCGGCGGCCTATACGTGTAGCCTTTTTTGTTTTGGGGTCCAACACGTTAAGGTTCGAAAGGTGAATAGGAGCCTCCTTTTTCACTATGCCTCCCTGCGGAGCCTTGGCATTAGGTTTGGTATGCTTCGATACCATATTAACACCCTCTACGATAGCGCGACCTTCGCTTACGAGCACCTTCAGTACACGACCGGTAGCTCCTTTGTCATCACCCGCATTAACGTAAACGGTATCACCTTTTTTAATGTGTAACTTACTCATTAGTCTTTACTTTTTATCTTGTTAAAGAACCTCGGGTGCCAACGAAACAATTTTCATATTTGTCGCACGCAACTCACGGGCTACTGGACCGAAGATACGGCTACCTCTTATTTCGCCCGCATTGTTTAATAATACGCAGGCATTATCGTCGAAGCGTATATAAGAACCGTCGGCACGACGTATTTCCTTTTTCGTACGCACGACAACAGCCTTCGATACGGCGCCTTTTTTCATGTCGCTCGACGGTATCACGCTTTTTACCGAAACGACTATTACGTCGCCTATGCTAGCGTAACGTCTGCCGGTACCGCCCAAAACACGAATACAAAGTGCCTCTTTTGCTCCACTGTTATCTGCCACAGTAAGTCTCGACTCTTGTTGTATCATAATTATTTAGCTTTTTCAACGATTTCAACTACTCTCCATCTCTTCATTTTGCTCAACGGGCGAGTCTCCATGAGTCTTACGGTATCACCGATATTGCACTCGTTTTTCTCATCGTGAGCATGGTACTTTTTCGTCTTATTGACGAACTTACCGTATATGGGGTGTTTTTCTTTCCATTTAACAGCAACGGTAACGCTTTTTTCCATTTTGTTGCTGGTAACTACCCCGATTCTCTCTTTTCTGATATTTCTTTTTTCCATTAGGCTATCGGTTATGCGTTAAGTTCTCTTCTACGCAACTCGCTCATCATACGTGCGATTTCCTTACGCGACTGTTTAATCTGAGCAGGGTTGTCCAAAGGAGAGATACTGTGATTGATTTCCATGCGATTAAGGGCAGTCTTGGCTGCTTCCAATCTCTCTACCAACTCTTTTGTCGGAAGTTCTTTTATTTCTGCAATCTTCATACTCTTAACCCTCCTTCTATACGTTTAAACTTTCGTCGTAGTCGCGACGGATGATAAACTTGGTAGTTACAGGCAACTTCTGCGCACCCAGACGCAATGCCTCTTTTGCCACTTCAAACGGTACACCGTCCACCTCAATCAAGATACGGCCGGGAGTAACCGGAGCCACGAAACCTTCGGGAGCACCTTTACCTTTACCCATACGTACCTCAGCAGGTTTCTTGGTAATAGGCTTGTCGGGGAATATTCTTATCCAGATTTGACCCTGACGCTGCATATAACGCGTAACGGCAACACGGGCAGCTTCAATCTGACGCCCGGTAATCCATTTCGACTGCAAACACTTTATACCAAAAGACCCGAAAGCAAGCTCGTTGCCGCGCTGAGCGACACCCTTCATGCGTCCTTTCTGCTGCCTTCTGAATTTTGTTTTCTTAGGTTGTAACATCTTATGTCAGTTTTTTCTTAAATTACTTTTTGTTCTTTTTGAACCCCTTCTTCTGATTCATACCCTGCGAAGAAGAATTTCCGCGGGACTCTTTCTGAGCTGTGAACGAAGGAGCCAAATCTCTCTTACCGTAAACCTCGCCACGGCAAATCCATACCTTTATACCTATAAGGCCCACTTTGGTAAGAGCCTCACCGAGAGCATAGTCAATATCGGCACGGAGGGTGTGCAACGGGGTACGACCCTCTTTGTACATCTCCGAACGGGCCATTTCGGCGCCGTTAAGACGACCCGATATTTGAATCTTTATACCTTCGGCACCGGCACGCATGGTATTGGCGATAGCCGTTTTAATGGCGCGACGGTAAGCCATTTTACCTTCAATCTGACGGGCGATAGTGTTGGCAACTATTACAGCGTCGAATTCGGGTTTTTTAATCTCATAGATATTTATCTGTATGTCCTTGTCGGTCTTGTCGGTAATTTTCTTCAACTCTTCCTTGAGTTTATCTACTTCCTGACCGCCTTTACCTATAACCATACCGGGACGCGAAGTACATATGGTAATGATTATAAGTTTAAGTGTACGCTCTATTATTATGCGTGATACGCCGTTTGCCTTCGACAGACGGGCATTCAGGTATTTACGGATTTTGCTGTCTTCGAGCAACTTGTCGCCGTATTTATCGCCGCCATACCAGTTGGAATCCCAACCTCTGATGATTCCCAAACGGTTACTTATCGGATTAACTTTCTGTCCCATCTGCTTACTCTTGATTTTCGTTTTTAGTTTTTGTATCAACAAACAAAGTTACGTGATTGGAACGTTTACGTATTCTGTAACCGCGACCCCGCGGCGCCGGACGCAGACGTTTCAACATGGCAGCGCAATCTACATAGATTTCGGAGATATAGAGTTCTCCGCTTTCTGCCTTGCGTTCGTTCTTCTGTTCCCAGTTGGCGATAGCGGAACGCAGCAATTTTTCTACTCTTGCCGAAGCCTCTTTGGTAGAGAACTTGAGTACGCCAAGAGCCTTGAACACCTCCATACCTCTTACCATATCGGCAACCAAACGCATTTTACGCGGCGAGGTAGGGACATTGTTCAGCTTAGCGAAACTCTTCTCGCGGAGAGCCTCTTTCCGTTTTTCGGCTGATTGTCTTTTTCTTGCACCCATTTTATTCTATTTTTTACTTATTTTATTTTTCAATTCCCTTGGCAGATTATTTTTTCTTGTTACCTGCATGACCGCGGAATATACGTGTCGGGGCGAATTCGCCCAATTTGTGACCCACCATATTCTCGGTTACATAAACGGGAATAAACTTATTACCATTGTGAACAGCGAACGTATGTCCTACGAAATCGGGAGAAATCATGGAAGCGCGCGACCATGTTTTGATAACCGACTTTTTGCCGGAAGCATCCATGGCGGCGATTTTCTTCTCCAGCTTCACACTGATAAACGGTCCTTTTTTTAATGAACGACTCATAATATCTAATTATTCAAATTATTTTTTCCTTCTTTCTATAATATACTTCGAAGACTGTTTCTTCGGAGCTCTTGTCTTAAGACCCTTAGCATAAAGACCCTTACGTGAACGAGGATGTCCTCCCGAAGCACGTCCTTCACCACCACCCATCGGGTGATCAACAGGGTTCATAACCACACCACGGTTGCGGGGACGGCGACCGAGCCAACGCGAACGGCCTGCTTTTCCGGACTGTTCGAGGGCATGATCGGAGTTACCAACCGTACCGATTGTAGCCTTGCAGGTAGCAAGGATTTTACGGGTCTCACCCGAAGGTAATTTGATAATTGCATATTTCCCTTCTCGCGAAGTCAACTGTGCGAATACGCCGGCCGAACGAACCAGCGCGGCACCCTGACCGGGACGCAACTCGATATTGTGGATAACCGTACCAACGGGAATATCCTGCAAATAAAGCGTATTTCCCACTTCAGGAGCTGCCTTTTCGCCCGACATAACTGTCGCTCCCACTTCAAGACCATTGGGCGCAATAATATAGCGCTTTTCACCGTCGGCATAATACAGCAGAGCGATACGGGACGAACGGTTAGGATCGTACTCTATCGATTTAACTGTTGCCGGCACACCGTCTTTATTTCTCTTGAAGTCGATAAATCTGTATTTACGTTTGTGTCCGCCACCGATATAACGCATCGTCAGATGCCCTTCGTTGTTACGACCACCTGTACTTTTTTTACCGACAACAAGCGATTTTTCTGGTGCGGTAGCAGTTATTTTATCAAACGCACCAATAATCTTGTGTCTTTGCCCCGGTGTTGTGGGCTTTAATTTACGTACTGCCATTTTCTACTTAAATATTGCTGTAAAAATCTATTGATTCACCCTCTTTCAATGTAACCAAAGCCTTTTTGTAAGCAGAGGTCTTACCCTGTATCAGACCCGATTTGGTATAACGGCTTTTATTTTTGCCCTTATAGTTTATCGTGTTTACCGATACGACGGTAACATTATACATCTCCTCCACGGCTTTTTTAATCTGCGGTTTATTTGCTTCGGGACTCACACGAAACCCATATCGGTTGAATTTTTCCGATATCTGGGTCATTTTCTCTGTAACAATCGGTTTAATTATTATTGCCATTTTTCGTGCCTCCTTACATTAAAATTCATTAACAACAGCTACGGAACTCTCGAAAAGCACCATATTTTCGCAGTCGAGAATTCTATATGTATTTAATTCCGAAGCAGTTATAACTTTTGCCTTCGGGAGATTGCGAGCCGACAAATATACATTTTTATTTTGATCTGATAAAACTAAAAGTAACTTTTTATCAGCAAGTTGTAAATTCTTTACAATTTCGATGAACTCTTTTGTCTTGGGAGCTTCGAAATTGAAATCCTCAACAACGGTTATTGCATTACC
The DNA here is from genome assembly GCA_017694415.1 of Candidatus Caccoplasma merdipullorum. Lineage (GTDB taxonomy): Bacteria > Bacteroidota > Bacteroidia > Bacteroidales > G3-4614 > Caccoplasma_A > Caccoplasma_A merdipullorum. The sequence goes on along the minus strand of JADIMW010000071.1, from coordinate 24,582 downwards.
TGCCGCCTTCGATGAGAGAGCCGACTTGCGAGCCAAAGCCTTTACCTTTTTATTAAGTTTGAAGCTGTAATCTCTCGGTTTCGGGCCGAAAACGCGACCACCGCCAATCATTACCGGCGAGTTGATATCGCCGCTACGAGCGCCGCCCGTCCCCTTTTGTCTTTTAAGCTTGCGGGTACTTCCCGATATTTCGCTTCTCTCTTTCGATTTGTGAGTTCCCTGACGGTTGTTGGCCATAAACTGTTTAACAGCCATATAAACAGCGTGCTCGTTAGGCTCGATGCCAAACACAGCGTCGTTCAACGTAACCTTTTTTCCGGTATCCTCACCTTTGATGTTAAATACGTTCAGTTCCATTACTTCTCTATTATTACGATTGAACCTTTACTGCCCGGTATAGACCCTTTAACCATTAAAAGATTATGTTCCGGTATTACTTTAATCACTTTCAGGTTCTGTACGGTAACCCTCTGGTTGCCGGTCTGACCTGCCATACGCGTACCTTTGAACACGCGTGCGGGATAAGAACATGCACCGATAGAACCGGGAGCACGCAGACGGTTGTGCTGGCCGTGGGTAGTCTGGCCTACACCGCCAAACCCGTGGCGTTTTACAACACCCTGATACCCCTTACCCTTCGAGGTTCCGATAACATCGACGAAGTCGTCTTCGCTGAAGAAATCGACAGCGATAACGTCGCCCAATTTATACTCCGATTCAAACCCTTTGAACTCGGCCAAGTGTCTCTTGGGAGTTACGCCGCTCTTTTTGAAGTGTCCCATTTCGGGTTTGGTGGTATGTTTCTCCTTCTTATCCTCGAAACCCACCTGAACAGCCTCATAGCCGTCCTTTTCCACAGTTTTGAGCTGGGTAACAACGCAAGGACCTACTTCGATAACAGTGCATGGCACATTTACGCCATCGGCACTGAATACGGATGTCATTCCGATTTTCTTTCCTAATAATCCTGGCATTTCTCTGTTAGTTTAAAAATGGTTTACAATTTAATCTCTACATCCACACCGCTGGGCAATTCCAGTTTCATCAAAGCCTCTACGGCTTTCGACGATGTGTTGAAAATCTCAATCTCTATCAGACGGCGATAGAAAGAGAGTTCGAACTGTTCACGCGACTTTTTGTTTACGAACGTCGAACGGTTCACGGTAAATATTCTCTTACGGGTAGGCAGAGGTATCGGACCTTTAACCACAGCGCCGGTAGCTTTTACCGTTTTTACGATTTTCTCAGCCGATTTGTCAACCAGCGTATGATCGTAAGATTTCAATTTGATTCTTATTTTTGAATTCATATCGTTTGAGACATTATTGATTTACTACAAAAGATCCACTCTTCCCTTAACTTCCGTAAGCACGTTTTTGGCGATGGAGGTACTTACCTCGGCATAATGCGAGAAAGTCATCGTCGAAGTCGCACGACCCGAAGTGATGGTACGCAGCGAAGTTACATAGCCGAACATTTCCGACAACGGGGCTTTAGCCTTTACTATACGTGCTCCGCTTCTGCTCGACTCCATTCCTTCAACCTGACCGCGACGTTTGTTGAGGTCGGATATTACATCACCCATGCTCTCTTCGGGGGTAACCACTTCAATCTTCATTATAGGCTCGAGCAATACCGGTTTAGCCTTTTCGCAAGCCTTCTTGAATGCCTGGATTGCGCAGACCTCGAACGAAAGCTGGTCGGAATCGACCGGGTGGAACGAACCGTCGAGAACGGTAACTTTCAGTTTATCCATCGGATAACCGGCAAGAACACCGTTTTTCATTGCAGTAGTGAAACCTTTCTGTATGGAAGGAATATACTCTTTGGGTATATTACCGCCCTTAACCTCATCGATGAACTGCAGATTACCCTCAAAGTCGTCATCCACCGGTTCAACGCGAACTATTATGTCGGCGAACTTACCACGGCCACCGGTCTGTTTCTTGTAAACCTCACGCAACTCTACCGGTTGAGTAATAGCCTCCTTGTACGATACCTGAGGACGACCCTGATTGCACTCAACGTTAAACTCGCGGCGCAGACGGTCGATAATGATTTCGAGGCGGAGCTCACCCATACCGCTGATGATAGTCTGGCCTGTCTCTTCATCCGACTTAACGGTAAACGTCGGGTCTTCCTCTGCAAGTTTCTGCAAACCGAGACCGAGTTTATCGAGGTCTTTCTGAGTCTTGGGTTCAACAGCTATACCGATAACCGGAGCGGGGAAGTCCATTGCTTCGAGAACTATCGGAGCGTTGTCGGCACAGATAGTATCGCCGGTACGAACATCCTTCAAGCCTACCGCAGCACCTATATCGCCGCAGGTAATAACCTCTTTGGGATTCTGCTTGTTCGAGTGCATTTGGAAAAGGCGCGAAATACGCTCTTTCTTGCCCGAACGGGTATTGAGTACATACGAACCTGCAGCCAAATCGCCCGAATAAACGCGGAAGAAGCAGAGACGGCCTACATACGGGTCAACTGCAATCTTGAATATAAGAGCCGACAAAGGTTCGCCCGACGAAGGATGACGGACAATTTCTTTCTCCTTGTCATCAGGGTCATGACCTACCACGGCAGCCGTATCGAGCGGGCTGGGGAGGTAAGCGCAGACAGCATCGAGAAGTGTCTGAACACCTTTGTTTTTAAAGGAAGAACCGCAAGTCATCGGCACCATCTTCATTGCAAGAGTACCTTTACGTATGGCACTGCGAATCTCGTCCTCGGTTATGGAAGAGGGGTCATCGAAGAACTTCTCCATTACTGCGTCGTCGAATTCGGCAACAGTTTCGAGCATCTTGTCGTGCCATTCCTGAGCTTCGGCAAGCAGCGCATCCGGAATATCCTCAACGGAATAGTCGGCGCCCATGGTCTCGTCGTGCCAGTAGATAGCTTTCATTTTTATAAGGTCGATAACCCCTTTGAAACTCTCTTCAGCACCGATAGGTATCTGTATCGGGCACGGGTTTGCGCCGAGCACTTCCTGCATCTGGCGGACAACCTCGAAGAAGTTTGCGCCCGAACGGTCCATTTTATTTACATAGCCCACGCGCGGAACATTATACTTGTCGGCCTGACGCCATACGGTTTCCGACTGGGGTTCTACACCACCCACGGCGCAGAACGTAGCAACGGCGCCGTCGAGAATACGCAACGAACGCTCAACCTCGGCCGTAAAATCGACGTGCCCCGGAGTATCAATCAGATTTATCTTGAATTTCTCCTTATTGTAGTTCCACCATGTAGTGGTAGCAGCAGAAGTAATCGTTATACCACGCTCCTGTTCCTGTTCCATCCAGTCCATGGTAGCAGCGCCGTCGTGTACTTCTCCAATCTTATGGGTAAGACCGGTATAGAAAAGAATACGCTCCGATGTGGTAGTCTTACCGGCATCGATATGCGCCATAATACCTATGTTTCTGGTATATTTAAGTAATTCGTCTCCTTTTGCCATCTTTCAATTAAAATCTAAAGTGAGCAAACGCACGGTTAGCCTCGGCCATCTTGTGCATGTCCTCTTTACGTTTAAATGCTCCGCCCTGATTGTTGTAGGCGTCCATTATCTCGGCAGCAAGTTTGTCGGCCATGGTTTTGCCGCCTCTCTTGCGAGCGTACAATATTAAGTTTTTCATTGAGATTGACTCTTTGCGGTCGGGACGGATTTCCGTAGGAACCTGGAATGTGGCTCCGCCCACGCGGCGAGATTTTACCTCTACTTGAGGGGTTATGTTTTCCAGTGCTTTTTTCCAGATTTCGAGCACGGGCTCTTCGGGATTCATCTTGGCCTTTACCATATCGAGAGCGGAATAGAATATAGTATAAGCGGTATTCTTCTTTCCGTCGTACATCAGATGGTTCACGAACTTCGAAACCTTTACATCACTGAAGATAGGGTCGGGTAATACAACCCTTTTCTTTGGTTTTGCTTTTCTCATTTCTAATAATTTATCGTTCTTGTTCTTGGTTGCTTTTCACATCTTCAACGGCATCCTCCGATGCCATTTACTCAACCGAATCAGCCTATCCAAAAAACTAGAAAATAGTTTTACAACTATGTTTTAATTTCTCTTGGCGTTGTTGGATTTTTTAATCAGGCGCAACAACTATTTTTTACCTGCTTTAGGACGTTTTGCTCCGTATTTCGAGCGACGCTGGGTACGGTTTGCCACACCTGCGGTATCGAGAGTTCCGCGTACGATATGATAACGTACACCGGGGAGGTCTTTTACACGACCGCCGCGTACCATTACTATCGAGTGTTCCTGCAAATTGTGTCCTTCACCCGGTATATAGGAGTTAACCTCTTTGCCGTTTGTCAGACGAACCCTTGCCACTTTACGCATTGCGGAGTTAGGTTTCTTGGGAGTTGTGGTGTAAACTCTGACGCAAACACCGCGTCTTTGCGGACACGAATCGAGAGCGGGAGATTTACTTTTGTCCTCCAAAGCTACCCTTCCTTTCCTTACTAATTGCTGAATTGTAGGCATCTCTTAGAACTTTTTAACTTTTTAGTTTATACTATTATTTATCACATTAATTGCGTTCCCGTAACAAGCAACAAAACACGGTATTCTCCTGACCATCAGACAAATGCGGATACAGACCGGTATTTTTTGCCGTCAAAAACAGCGCAAAGATACGAATTAATCCGCTAACAGCCAAACTTTACTGCTCTTTTTATCAGAGTTTTTCATCATTTTCGGACAAGAGGCAAAACTCGGGGTGAGCAGCCGGCGGCACAAATAAAAGAGAAGCCAAGCTGAAATTTTTCACCCGTCGGGCAACACTGGCAAAAGAGCAGCCCGAACAGCAGCACCGCAAAAAAAAAGAAAAGCTCCGCCGGAATCCCGCAGAGCCTCCACAATATCGCAAAAGCGCAAACACCGCCCGCAGACGGACAATCGGAGGCACGACAGTGCACAATCCCTAATCCGCCATAAACAACGAGGTGGTCCGTCCGCCGTCATGGAAAATCTCCGCAACGCAGACCCCGGAACACAAGCCCGACAGTTCCGCCACGGCCGTAGTCTCGCCGTCATTGCAAACAACCGACCTGACGCAACGCCCCGCAGCATCATACACATTCAAACGGCTTATCCCTTTCGTTCCCGAAACGGAAAGAACACCACCGCTGCACCGAACCGAGAACTCCCGTTCCCCGTCGGCAATCTCCTCAACCCGCGCTGCCTCCGTGGCAGGCATGTCAATAAACGCAAACTCCCCGTCTCTGAACCTTATCAATTTGTTATCGGTAGAGTAAACCCACACATCATCACCGTCGCACAACACCGAAATCGCCCCGTTATATCCATACACGGTATGCGATTCGAACTTCTCGCCATCATACTTCAACAGATAATGCGTAGAGGTAAACCACACATTCCCGTCATCATCGACATCACAGGCAATATAGTCGGCTCCGGGGAAACCATACTCGCCCGGGTCATAACGCGTCGCCTGACGCGTCGCCGAGTCAAAACTAATTATCCCGTTATCGCACGCAAGCCAAATACGGTCATTCCTGTCGATAGCCAGAGACGTTGCATTATTGTCCTCGAGAAAATAATCAGATCCGGAACTTTGCCAGGCGTCATACACCAACGCCCCATAAGCAAAATCGCTTACCGCAATCCACAATCTCCCCTTGCTGTCAAACTCCATATCCATAATGAACGCCACCATCGAAAGATGAACCGGACTATACTCTCCGGTTTCGCGGATATAGAACACTGCATCGGAATAGACAACCACACCTTCGGGGTCTTCGGCAGCGGCAAAGTAGTAAAATTTATCCGTTCCGAACATTCCGAAAGACCACATCTTTGCTGTCTGCCCCGTGTTCAAGTCGCAACAATAGACACCGTCTTCCTGCGAACCCATAAACAAACGCCCCCTGCTGTCGCCGTACACCATTGTAAACGTAGTGTAATCGGCCATAGAAGCCTCGGCAGTGAAGTTTACGCACTCGCCGTTCGTCTTGTCATACCTGACCAAACCATTTTCCGATGCAACGAATATATAATCGCCTGTCTTTGTCAGCCTGTTGGTATAACGACCGTCGGCATAAAAAGCAAATGCATCCGCATAAAACGCGACAAAGAGCATCACCGATAATAACTTGTATAAAACTTTCATCCGATTATATATTTAACGAGTTTTTTTCAACTACTGCTAAATTACATTATTTTTAAATAAAATCAAATATTTCAGGCCGAAGAACACAAAATTCAACAACTACTTCATAATATTATGAAGGAAAAAGGCAACGCCGGAACAGTTTCCGACATTACCCTTAAATCATGGCAGAGAGAGCAGAAGCAACGGAGCAGTCAAATCACCCCTCTTACACGGTCGTCGAAAGCCGAAAGAGCCGCCTTCGCCCCCTCGCCGACCGATATGGCAATCTGCTTGTATGCGACATCCGTAACATCCCCGGCGGCATACAACCCCGGGACGGAAGTACGGCAGTTCCTGTCCACGACAATCTCCCCCGCACCATTCACTTCGGTTGCACCCGCAAACAGTTCGCCGTTAGCCTTAAGCCCTATCTGCACGAAAACTCCGTTTACATCCAAACGGCTCGTCGCGCCCGTAGCACGGTTTTCAAGCAGCAGCGCAACCACCTTCCCCCGCTCGCCCGACACCTCAAGCGTTTTCGTACCGGTTATTACCTCCACGTTCGGCAACGAAGCGAGCCTCTGCTGCAAAACGGCATCGGCTTTCAACTCGTCCAAAAACTCTATAACGGTAACCCTGCGGCATATACCGGCCAAATCGATTGCCGCCTCCACGCCTGAATTACCGCCTCCTACAACCGCCACATCGCGGTCTTTATAAAACGGGCCGTCGCAGTGCGGACAAAAGGCCACGCCGCGCCCCATATACTTTTCCTCGCCGGGGATATTCAGTTTTTTCCACGAAGCTCCGCAGGCAGCTACCACGGCAGGCGCACTGAACACCTCGCCGTTTTTTACGGCCACCGACTTCATTCCCGAAGGGAGTACCTCGAACGAAACAGCCTCGCGGTTCTCGAACACGGCGACCCCGCACCTTTCGAGCAAATCGCGGAACGAAGCGGCAAGTTCCCTGCCGGTAGTATGCGCAAGCGTAACAAGATTCTCAATATCCACCGTTTCATTAACCTGCCCGCCTATACGCCCGCATACGACGGCCACCCTCAGTCCCTTGCGGGCGGAATAGAGAGCCGCCGACACCCCGGCAGGCCCTCCGCCTACGACAAGCACGTCGAAATCGCGGCGTGCGGCATCGACACCCTCGTCGTCGCTCTCCAAACCAAAACGAGCCTCCAACTCTCCGAGCAGTTCGCCGAAAGTTGCGCGTCCCACATGCAGCAGTTCTCCATTGGCAAACACCGTCGGTACACCTTGTACCGAAAGCCTTTCCACCTCTTCGGGGAAAAGAGCCCCGTCCACCATCTGATGCGAAAACCGCGGGTTGTACAAAGCCATTATGTCAAGAGCCTGCACCACATCGGGGCACTTCGTGCAATCGAGCGAAACATAAGTAGTAACCGCAATATTCCCCCTTAAGCCGGCCGCACGTGCAAGAAGCACGTCATCCGGCAAATTGCGCCCTTTACCGTCGGCATTAAGCACGGCAAGCAACAGCGAGGTATATTCATGCCCCGACGGAATCCCCCTGAACGAAACACCGGTCTCCTTCCCGTTTTTCAATATGGAAAAAGAGAGAGGCTCCCCGTCGCGCAGACGGCACGAAATCTTGTCGGAACAAGACGCCGTCTCCTCCAGCAAATCTGCAAGAATCCTCCCCTCTTCCGACGCAGGCGGCAAAACTGCATCGAAAACATACTCCGACTCCAGCGAGGAAAAGACCCCGCACACCTGCTCCTTCAACGAATCATCCAACATCGCGGCACCGCTTTATATTTTACCCACAAGATCTATGCTCGGTCTAAGAGTTTTGTCTCCACGCTTCCATTTGGCAGGACACACCTCCCCGTCATGCGAAGCCACAAACTGCGCCGCCTCCACCTTACGGAGCAGTTCTTCGGCATTACGGCCTATACTGTTGTCCTGAATCTCGACAAGTTTAATCCGCCCTTCGGGACTAACAACAAAAGTACCACGGTAAGCCATCCCCTCACTCTCCATCATCACCCCGAACGCCCGCGAAAGAAAACCTGTCGGGTCGGCCAGCATCGGATACTTAATCTTCTTTATACTCTCCGACGTATCGTGCCACGCCTTGTGAACGAACTGCGAATCGGTACTTACGGAATAAACCTCCACCCCCATACGCTTAAAATCATCGTATTTCTCGGCCATATCGACAAGTTCTGTCGGACAGATGAAAGTAAAATCGGCAGGATAGAAAAAGAAAATTGCCCATTTCCCCTCTATATCCTTGTTCGACACTGTTGTAAACCGCCCGTTGTGATAAGCATTCACCCTAAATTCAGGCACAAATGAATTGATAATCGACTGCATAATAAAAACTTTTTAGATGTTTGTTAATACTACCTCATATTTGTAATTACCAAAAGACGAAAGATAAAAGTCTGCCCAGACAAATACCTGAAACGAGGTATTTACCCCATCCTGTCTATATATAACTGCTACCGCGGTAAAAAGTTTATACAGCCATACAAGACACTACATCGTAGCTTGGGGCAACGGCAAATATCGAACAGCATAAAAACAGCACTACGCCCATAAACACAGACGCTACGGGAATACTATTCCCAATACCGGCGCACGCAATGCACCAGATATTCGGAAAAGTTCCGACCCCCGTTCCTCCAATATAAACAGACAAACGGTGGAGCGGCAGCACACAAACGCCACATACCTTATATCAGGTAATTTTAATATCAACGATGCACAAACCTAAACCAATAGCCGAAAGAATTAATATCTTTGCAGAAGATTAACACGCACGGCAACACAACGGAAATAAAAAGCCGGAACAATAAAGGGAACAAATGCTGCTGAACTGCAAAACACCGGGGACAATAGAAGCAGGATGCGACGAAGCGGGGCGAGGGTGTCTTGCCGGTCCCGTATATGCCGCAGCCGTAATACTGCCGGCAGGATACGGCAGCGAACTGCTGAACGATTCCAAACAACTGACCGAAAGACACCGTTACATGTTGCGCGAGGAGATAGAACAGGCAGCGACGGCATGGAGCATAGGGATAGTAACAGCCGAAGAGATAGACGAAATAAACATTCTCAACGCATCGATACTTGCAATGCACCGTGCCATAAAGGCGCTCTCCGTACAACCCGAGTACCTGCTCATAGACGGCAACCGCTTCAAGCCATACGGCACGACGCCATACAGTTGCGAAGTAAAGGGCGATGCCCGATACATGTCGATAGCCGCCGCCTCGATACTTGCAAAGACCTATCGCGACGACTTCATGAAGAAGCTCGCCCTGCAATACCCCCGGTACGGGTGGGAGATAAACAAAGGGTATCCCACGCAAAAACATCGCCGAGCGATAGAAGAGTACGGCATAACGCCATACCACCGTAAAACGTTCCGGCTGACAGAACGACAACTTACGCTATTTTAACACGATACGAAGATATGCTGCTATCAGAGCTGAAAACAGGCGAATCGGCCACAATACTGAAAGTACACGGACACGGCAGTTTCCGCAAAAGGATAATGGAAATGGGGTTCGTACGCGGCAAGCGCGTGGACGTGCTCCTCAACGCCCCGCTTAAAGACCCGATAAAATACAAGGTAATGGGATACGAAGTATCGTTGCGTCGCAGCGAAGCAGCAATGATAAACGTAATAACCGAAGAAGAAGCGTTGGGCAACATGAGCGGCAAGCACGCAACCGAAGCCGAACAGCAGGAATACATAAGCAACGTAATAAAGGAATACAAAACCACGATAAACATAGCCCTCGTAGGAAATCCCAACAGCGGCAAGACATCGCTTTTCAACGCAATATCGGGGCGGCACGAGCACGTTGGCAATTACAGCGGCGTAACGGTCGATGCCACACAGGGCACATACAAATACAAAGGCTACACGCTGATAATAACCGACCTTCCCGGCACATACGCACTGTCGCCCTACTCCCCCGAAGAACGATATGTAAGAGAGCACCTCGAGACAAGTTCGCCCGACATAATACTAAACGTAGTTGCAGCCTCGAACCTCGAGCGCAACCTCTACCTCACCACCGAGCTGATAGACATGGACGAAAAAACGGTCGTGGCGCTGAACATGTACGACGAACTGGAAAAGAGCGGAGCCAAACTCGACCATGAAAAATTAGGGGCGATGCTCGGATTGCCGATGGTTCCCGTAATTGCAAAAAAAGGGGAAGGGATAACCGAACTGCTGGACACGATAATAGAAGTATATGAAAATCGCAACCCGCAAGTAAGGCACATACACATAAACAACGGACACATAATAGAGGAAGGGCTCGACCGTTTGAAAACCGCCATAAAAGAGAGCGGGCACGAACTGCCAAAGACGTTCCCCCCCCGTTATTACGCACTGAAGATGCTCGAAAAGGACAGTCAGATAGAAGAGAAACTCTCGGTATATCCCGACTACCCCAAGTGGAAGGAAGTACGCGACCGCGAAGTAAAGCATATCGAAGGAGACTTAGGCGAAGATATAGAAGAGGCCTTAACCGGGCAAAAATACGGATTTATCGGCGGTGCGCTGAAAGAGACTCTCCAACCAGGCAAAGAAGGGGACGACATAAAGGCAACACATATAATAGACGCCTTGGTAACGCACAAAGTATGGGGATTCCCGATATTCTTCCTGCTTATCTCCATAATGTTCTACTGCACGTTCAGCCTCGGGGCCTACCCGCAGGAATGGATAGAACGCGGAGTAACCCTGTTGAGCGACTATATCAGCAGCATAATGCCCGACGGGCAGTTGAAAGACCTCATCATAGACGGAGCAATAGGGGGCGTTGGAAGCGTAATAGTCTTCCTGCCCAACATAATGATACTATACCTGTTCATATCATTCCTCGAGGACTCGGGTTATCTGGCGCGAGCAGCCTTTATAATGGACAAGGTAATGCACAAGATAGGGCTGCACGGAAAATCGTTCATCCCTCTGGTAATGGGATTCGGATGCAACGTCCCGGCAGTAATGGCCGCCCGCACCATAGAGAGTCGCAGCAGCCGTCTGATAACGATACTGATACTCCCGTTCATGTCGTGCAGCGCACGAATACCCATATACATACTGCTGATAGGAACATTCTTCCCCGCCCACGGAGGAATAATACTGACGCTGTTTTACTTGGGAGGAATAATAATGGCGGTAATAACGGCGAAACTGATGCGGCGTTTCCTGTTCAAGACGGACGAAACCCCGTTCGTAATGGAACTTCCGCCATACCGGCTGCCGTCGCTCTACACCACCGTAACCCACATGTGGGACAAATGCAAGCAATATCTCAAGAAGATGGGAGGCCTGATACTTGTCGCATCGGTAATAGTATGGTTTTTAAGCTACTATCCCACGCCCGACGAACCCGGATACACCCCGGCGCAACGCACCGAACAGTCGTACCTCGCCCGCATAGGGAAATTCTGCGAACCCGTGGTACGCCCTATCGGCATGAAATGGCAGGCTTGCGTAGCCGCACTGTCGGGAGTATCGGCAAAAGAGATAGTCGTCAGCACGCTCGGCGTACTCTATTCCGACAACAGCGAAGAAGAAATCAGCGACGCCCGCCTGTCGGACAAACTGAAACAGAGCGGAGACTTCACGGCGGCATCCGCACTCGCCTTCCTCGTCTTTTCGCTGCTCTACTTCCCGTGCATAGCCACCCTTGCCGCAATAAAAAACGAAGCAGGCTGGGGATGGGCATCCGCCTCGATGATTTACAACACCGTAGTTGCATGGATAATCTCCTACATTGTATATAATCTGGCCCTTATATTATGACGGGAATAAACTGGCAAGAAGCGATTGTCGCAAGCATAGGGGTAATTCTGTGCATATACATAACATACCGCATATACCGTTCGATAAGGGGCGGAGGGAAAAAGGGCGGATGCACCTCCTGCGGGGGGAAATGCCCCTTCGACAAGAACAGACCGTGCTGCTAAAGCATCCGACAAGACCCGACAAGCCAAATGCCGGCCAAAACGACACCGTTACCCAAACAGATCATAAAAACAGATATATAACCGTACATGCAGTAACCTGCCGCAAATACGTAATGACAATACCCCGCACAAAGAGACAAACAGTTAAATAATACCGCACACACACCTCCTTAAGACGGTGTTTTAACAAAATATTAAATAAAAATATTTTTGCCGCATAAAACATATATTCATATATTAAAATATCTTTGCATCAGGATACAGAAGAGGCAAGACCATAATAAGGTAATACAATCATTAAAATATATGGAATCGTCTGACAAGATTCGGATATTATTTATTGTTTAACTTAAATTATTATGATTATGAGAAAAACCTTTACCAGACTTTTAGTATCAGTCTTTGCGCTCGGCACATCGTTAAGCGTTGCAGCCGAAGACTTCACGGCTGACGGCATCAGCTACAACATTACATCTCCCGACGAATATACAGTGGAAGTAAGCGAAGGTTCATACGCCGGTGCCGTAACCATTCCGGCACAGGTAACATACGACAGCAAGACGTATTCCGTTACAGGCATAGGGGAATATGCATTCTTTTACGCAAATATTTTCGCAATAGACCTGCCCAACAGCATCGAGACAATAGGAGACAATGCCTTTTACGCATGTCCGGAACTGATTACCGTAACACTTCCGGAAAATCTCGTTTCGATAGGGAGCAACGCCTTTGGCCGCTGCTTCAATCTGGAATCCATAACACTACCCGCAGCTCTCACAACAATAGCGGGAATGGCTTTCGACTACTGTTCCTCTCTCACGAAAATATACAGTTTCGCCATGACTCCTCCGAATTGCACATCCACAAGTTTTTCGAGGGTAAACATGGAAAGTTGTACGCTATATATACCCGAAGGAGCAAAAGAAGCGTACAACATATCGCCGTGGAACGAGTTCGGCGAAATCATAGAAACCGATTTTGCAGGTACGGAAGAGATCGCCTCGGATACACAAGTCGAAACTCTGATATACGGTACTTCCGGTAAAATAATAATAGAAAATGCCGCCGCAGGAACAGCCGTAACGGTATATACCGCAAACGGCTCGATATTCTACAACGGCATCACGGCCGAAGCTAATACCGAAATATCCGCTCCCAACGGCATATACATAGTAAAATGCGGCAACCAGACCCAAAAGGTAATCCTTTAACAAACAGGGAAACCCGACAACAACAAAGGGGGCGCGTATGCAAAATGCGCCCCCTTTGCCATATATAGCAGGGAGAACAAATCCCTAAAAACAGACAGACTAAGACAAAGAAAGGGAACGACCTATATCGGGCCGACAGACGACATACGCGAACATGCCATGTTATACCCCTCCACAAATTGCGCCACGACTTCCGCGGCCGAAGGCAACGAGTCGATAAGCGAAACGGCCTGGCCTATCTCCAGTTCGCCTTCCGACAAATCCCCCTCGAACATCCCCCTCTTCGCCCTGCCACGTCCGAGCAGAGCACGCAAATCGTCGGCCGATGCTCCGCGCAACTCTGCTTCCTCCACCTTGTTGAAGAAATCGTTCCGTATAAGACGTGCCGGAGCCAGCAGTTTAAGCATAAGTTTCGTATCCCCCTCGCCGAGTTTCAGACACAACGTCTTGAAATCGGGATGGGCGGAACTCTCCTCTGTCAGTGCAAAACGAGTTCCTACCTGTACCCCTTCTGCACCGAGCGACATTACGGCATACATTGCCTCACCCGTTGCAATACCGCCCGCCGCAATCATCGGCAACGACACGGCACGTCGCACCGACGGGACGAGGCATAACGTCGTAGTCTCCTCGCGGCCGTTGTGTCCGCCGGCTTCAAACCCTTCGGCAACCACGGCATCCACTCCGGCTGCCTCACACTTCTCGGCAAAACGCGCCGATGAAACCACATGCGCCACCTTTATCCCTTTGTCGTGCAGAAAGCCCGTCCATTTCGACGGGGAGCCCGCCGACGTAAAGACAACAGACACCTTTTCCTCTGCGACGATATTCATTATCGCCTCAATCTCGGGATACATAAGCGGGATATTCACTCCGAACGGCTTGTCGGTGGCATTACGGCACTTTACGATATGCTCTCGCAAGACCTCGGGATGCATCGACCCCGCGCCCAACAGTCCCAACCCGCCGGCATTACTTACGGCAGAAGCCAGCCGCCAGCCGCTGCACCAGACCATGCCACCCTGTATTATCGGGTATTTGATACCGAAAACTTCAGAAACCCTGTTCATATAAAATTAGACTATAATCGTTCAACATAAAAACTACCGTTTATCGGAACGGCACGAGGAATTCAAAAAAGCCTGCAGCCTGTTTACGGCAGGCGCCGCACCTTCGGCCGTAATATTTTCGCGCGAAAAGGCATCGAGCAACCCGTCAAGAGCCGCAATACGTGCCGTATCGCCGGCGGCGGCAAACTCTTCCTTCAGAATCCGAATCTTCTCCACGCACTGCACCCCCTCGACAAACCGCTCGAAACGGACTGACGAACGGAATCCGGGATATATCATGAAAGAATCGCCTGCGCCCCATAATCTGTAACGCGAATCGCGGAGCGGGTCTTCGCCCCAGTTATTATATGCCCAGCGCAGAAAACCGTCGAACCCGCGCTGCAACGCATTGAGCGGAAGCACTGCCGACTCGGCAGGCTGCGAGAACGTATAGGCGTTCGGCACACCCGTACTGCAACATGCATACAGCGTGGTTATACGCCCTTCGGCACGGCGTCGCTCAATCTCCTCTATCGGAAAAGGTTCCCCGAAATCGACACAATAGTAATACAACTTATCGACCAGTTCGGGGTGATACACCCCCGCAAGCGCCATCTTCATTCCGGGCAACACCTCCTGAAGCAGATTGTAGGCATCGAGCATCGCATCCAGTCCCCGTTCGTCCATGCAGATTGTGGTTATGTCGTACCACCCTTTCTCTTTCAAATGCGCCGCAAAACTCTCGAGCAGAGGACGCCAGAAAGCGGCATACTCGGGCGAACCGGTCGGTGCGTTCAACATTCTATACTCCCCGGTCTCCGCATCCAAATAACGGAACGACATATCCCACGGCACCATCGAAAAACATTTTATCTCACGGTCGATGCCGCACTCCATCATAAACTCCACCCAACGGTCGAATACCGTATAATCATAACTCCACGAACCGTCGCGTTCCAGAACGGTCTCTATCATTGGTTCGAACTTGTCGTGCGACTGGTCGCCCCACGGTTCGTATATAATCTCTGCAGAAATGGACTTCTGCCCGGCACGCGCCAACGCCAGCATCATAGGGCGCATCGCGTCGAAATGCTCATCGCTCCATACCGGCACCTGATAATAACGCGAAACGGAATACGGTTGTTGCCATACATCTATATGGAATGTATAATCGTATGGGGCAGGCAGGCTCCGTTCGACAACCTGCAAAGAGAGTTCTATATCGGCTATCGACTCATCCCCGCGGACAAGAGACAACGTCCCCGTGTATTTTCCCGGCATAATATCGCGCGGCACTTCAACCGTACACCAGACAGGACGCACGCGGCGAGGCTTCAAACTCTTCTTGACGGCAATATCTATTACATCGGCCACCATCGAACTGTCGTAAAGCGAATGGTCGGGACGTTCACCGCAGCTCCCCTTTCCGTCGGCATTAAGGCCGTCGGTCATAACATAATTGACAAACGACGCCTGTGCGCTTCCGCTTATCCTCCCCTCCTTCCCGACAAAATCGGAAAGAGAAAGAGAAAGAGAAACATCGAAATCAGCATCGGCAGAATATATAAGAGCCAACGCCGATACCCGTTCGCCGCGCCACGCATATATAACTGTATCGCTGCAAAAAGGGACGTCCGGAACATTCTTGTACGAATAACGGACATCTTTCGACGCCCATGTAAAATGAATACCCGCAGGCAAGACGTTCCATGCAGCGGTATCCACAGGTTTGGAATCCTCCAGTTCGACATAGTCGCCGAGCGGGTAATCCGCGGCTTGTATCACGAAACAGAATAGAATCGACAAAAACGTCAATACAGATTTTTTCATAAGCATAAAAGATAAATAGCCAATATCACTGTAAACAAAACAGGTAAAGTTTCAGAACATCATACCGGACACATCCTGTATTCGACGAAGTCAAATATAGTGAAAGTTATGGACGGAAACAAATGAAGGTGGGATTTTCAATCCCGCCATGCCGCCATACAAACTTCTCTCACTCCGATACAACAGCAAACACAACTTTTTGCAACACCGTCTCTTTTTATTAATTTTGCGCCCGACTGAACAGAAAAATATCGCGACAAATGGACAAGATAACAGCACAAGTAGCCGAAGCGTTAAACGCCCTGTACGGGATAGAAAAGGAGAATCCCGCCATACAGTTGCAAAAGACCAAAAAGGAGTTCGAAGGGAATCTGACGTTGGTAGTATTCCCCTTTCTGAAAGCATCACATAAAGCACCCGAAGCCACAGCCGCAGAGATAGGCGAGTACCTGTTGAAAAACTCGGCTGAAATATCAGGATACAACGCCGTTAAAGGATTTCTCAACCTAACCGTTGCAGGGACGTCGTGGGTTGAAAAGCTGAACGCCATAGCAACAGACGACAAATACGGGATAAAAGAGGCGGCAGACGACGCCCCCCTGATAATGATAGAATACTCGTCGCCCAACACCAACAAGCCGCTGCACCTCGGGCACGTCCGCAACAACCTTCTAGGATACAGCCTATCGCAGATACTCAAGGCCGCCGGCAACCGCGTTATAAAAACCAACATAGTAAACGACCGCGGCATACACATCTGCAAATCGATGCTCGCATGGGAAAAATGGGGCAACGGCATAACCCCTGAAAAAGCAGGTAAAAAAGGCGACCACCTGATAGGCGACTTTTACGTACTGTTCAGCAACAAATACAAAGAAGAAGTCGAAGCCCTTCAGACAAAAGGGATGAGCAAAGAAGAAGCCGAAGCAGCCTCGCCGCTGATGAACGAAGCACGCGAGATGCTCCGCCGTTGGGAAGCCGGCGACGAAAAAATCCGTTCGGTATGGCGCATGATGAACGAATGGGTATATGCCGGGTTCGACGAGACATATAAACGGTTGGGAGTCGATTTCGACAAGATATATTACGAATCGGAGACCTATCTGGAAGGGAAGGAGAAGGTTCTCGAAGGACTCGAAAAAGGGATAATGTACCGTAAGGAGGACGGTTCGGTGTGGGCCGACCTTACCAAGGAGGGGCTGGACGAAAAGCTGTTGCTCCGTGCCGACGGCACATCGGTTTACATGACACAGGACATAGGTACGGCAAAGCTCCGTTTCCGCGACTACCCGATAGACAAGATGATATATGTAGTCGGAAACGAACAGAACTACCACTTCCAAGTATTGTCGATACTGCTCGACAAACTCGGTTTCGCATGGGGCAAGGGTCTCGTACATTTCTCGTACGGAATGGTGGAACTCCCCGAAGGGAAAATGAAATCGCGCGAAGGGACGGTAGTAGATGCCGACGACCTGATGGACGAAATGATTGAAACGGCACGCGCCACCTCGTCAGAACTCGGCAAACTGGACGGATGCACAACAGAAGAGGCAGACAAGATAACCACGATGATAGGCTTGGGTGCGCTGAAATACTTCATATTGAAAGTCGATCCGCGCAAAAACATGACATTCAACCCGAAAGAGTCGATAGACTTCAACGGTAACACCGGGCCGTTCATACAATACACTCACGCCCGTATCCGTTCGGTTCTCCGCAAAGCGGCGGAAAGCGGAATAAACCTGCCCATACAGGCAAACCCCGCAACCGAACTGAACGACAAGGAAGTATCGCTTATCCAACACATAGAGGCCTTCAAGAACATAGTAGAAGAAGCCGCTGCGACATACAGTCCCGCACTGATAGCCAACTACACGTACGACCTCGTAAAAGAGTTCAACCAGTTCTATCACGACTACTCCATCCTGCACGAATCCGACGCCGACAAACGCGACATGCGGCTGCTGCTGTCGGCCAACGTGGCAAAAGTGATAAAGAACGGAATGAACCTTTTAGGCATCGACGTCCCCGACAGGATGTAACAAAGCTAAAAGCCGACTCAAAAAAGCCGCGAGCGGGAATAAATTCTTCCTGCCCGCGTTTTTTACAAAATACACACGTCAACAAGATATCCGAGATTTTACGGTCGGGAAACTTTCGGCACGGAACACCGATAAAATAAACCGCAACATTAAGCCGCCTTTTACAACAAAAAGAGGAGGTTAATCTTCATATCTTTTTACAATTTCGCGAACATTATTGTTGTAAGCAAATAAATTGAGTATCTTTGTCGAAATATGTAAATATCAATCTAAAAAGGGAGTTCAGGATATTTGCCTAATCTGCCGTTTAGAGTACAGTTATAACACCTTTACAGCATAAAAAACTTACGAAATAGACAAAAAATGCTTTACCGAAAAATCCGCCGATGACACCCAATCACTGGAAATTGAAAAACGGAATATGAGAATAAAGGACTTGTTAATTAAAAAGACCAATAGCCTATCCATGCAATTTATCCGCTACATATTTGTTGGCGGTATTGCATTTATCGCCGATTACGCCACGCTGTGGTGCTTTACCGAATATCTTCATTTCCACTATCTGATTTCCGCCTCCATAGCATTTATTGCGGGACTTGCAGTAAACTACATATTAAGTACGATATGGGTCTTCAGTAAACCCGTATTCTCCAACAAAATAGTGGAATTCGTACTGTTCGGGTTAATCGGAGTAATAGGATTGGTTCTTAACGGCATAATAATGTACCTGCTAACCGACAAGTGCGGAGTTCATTACATGGCCTCGAAACTGGTCTCGACCGTAACAGTATTCATCTGGAACTTTGCAGCCCGCAGATTCCTTTTATATAAAAAATAATACCCTTAACCTTATGAAGAAGACAGTAATTATTGCCGGCGCAGGACCGGCCGGACTTACAGCCGCATATCAGCTTCTCGAAGAAACAGACATCCATCCGGTGATATTCGAACAATCGGACATAATAGGAGGAATATCGCAAACGTACAACCACAAAGGAAACAGAATAGATATTGGCGGACACCGTTTCTTCAGCAAAAGCGAACGGGTTACCGACTGGTGGTACAAAATAATGCCGCCGCAGGGAGCGCCGGCTCTCGACGATATCCTGCTGGAAAGAGAACAAAAATATTCCGACAAAGGTGCCGACCCGGAAAAGGAAAACCGCGTAATGCTGTCGCGGAACAGAGTTTCGAG
The DNA here is from genome assembly GCA_017694415.1 of Candidatus Caccoplasma merdipullorum. Taxonomy (GTDB): domain Bacteria; phylum Bacteroidota; class Bacteroidia; order Bacteroidales; family G3-4614; genus Caccoplasma_A; species Caccoplasma_A merdipullorum. The sequence continues at coordinate 5,157 of JADIMW010000071.1, read as the reverse complement.
AATATTCTATCTGCGAAAATTCTTCGATTACCCGATATCCCTTAAATGGCAGACATTTGCGAACATGGGGCTGGCCCGTACCGTTAAGGCCGGCTGCGGCTATATGAAAGCCCAAGTCGCAAAAAAAGAAGAAGATTCTCTTGAAAACTTTTATATAAACCGATTCGGAGAACCCCTTTATAAAATGTTCTTCGAGGACTACACCGAAAAGGTATGGGGTATCCACCCATCGAAACTGGGTGCCGACTGGGGGTCGCAACGCGTAAAGGGACTGTCCATTACCGCAATCGTCAAAGACATGGTAAAAAAACGCTTCGGCAGCAAGGACAACAAAAAGGTCGAAACCTCGCTGATAGAATCGTTCATATACCCCAAATACGGACCGGGGCAGTTATGGGAATGTGTTGCAGACGACATTCGCGAAAAGGGCGGGGATATAGAGATGAACTCGCCAGTAAAAGGAATACATGTAACAGGGAACAAGGTCGATTACGTAGAGATAGAACACAAAGACGGCAGCGTGGAAAAGCGCGATTGCGACTATTTCCTCTCCTCAATGCCGATCAAAGACCTGATTGCAGCCATAAAAGGAATAGATATTCCCGGCGAAGTAAAGCAAATTGCATCGGAATTGCCGTACAGGGACTTTATAACAGTAGGCTTGCTGGTCTCGAAAATGAGCATCGAAAATACAACCGCGATAAAAACGTTCAAGAACCGTGTTCCGGATACATGGATATATATTCAGGAGAGAGACGTAAAGATAGGGCGTTTGCAAGTATTCAACAACTGGTCGCCATATATGGTAAAAGACTTCAAGGAGAACATCTGGCTCGGATTGGAATACTTCTGCACCGAAGGAGATGAAATGTGGGAAATGAGCGACGACTCATTTATCAAAATGGCCATCGACGAACTGGAGCATATCGGTATAATCAAAAGCGAAGATGTAATAGACAGCGTACGGATAAAGATAAAGAAGGCATACCCCGCATATTACGGCAGCTATTACAGTCTGGACAAAGTAAAAACGTTCCTCGACGGGATAGAGAACCTCTATTGTATCGGACGCAACGGACAGCACCGCTACAACAACATGGACCACTCCATGCTTACGGCAATGGAGAGCGTGGATGCAATAGCCAAAGGTTCGAAAGACAAAACGGCAATATGGTCGGTAAACACAGAAGAGGAATACCATGAAAACAAAGGCTCTCAAGAATAGGCTTTCCCAGTTTCTCGGCACAGAAAAAGGCCTGCTGGCAATGTCGGCGATAGTCGCACTTTATGCATTTGTTTATCAAATAACAATAGGTGAGTATATTTATACTGATACAGAATCATACTTTCAAGCATACGAATCACTAACAAATGGGAACATAGATATATATCGAACGCCGACATACCCGTTATTTATAGGTTCAATTCGAGCCATTATTGCCGAACCATATTGTTATATAATAATTTTATTAATCCAGATAATAATATTTCTTTTTTCTGTTCATTTCTTTTATCGCTTAACAGGATTGATAAAAAACACCCAAATTGCATATTGGCTTACATTTATATATGGAGTCGTTCACATTATACCTACATGGACTACTGTTATTCTAACAGAATCAATTTCAATATCAGTCTCCGTATTTTACATTTACTATACAATATTCGCCGTTAAAACCAAACGCCCTTCCAAAATATGGAAATCCATAATATGCCTTTTAATATTAATAATGATAAGACCATCATTTATCTATCTGGTACCGATGAGTTTCTTTATATACATAATCCTCGATTGGCGCAAAAAAGAAGAAAGAAAAATTATTTATAACGGGTTATTAGGAAGCATTATTATTGCAACTATATTTTGCGGATACTGTTATCAAATGAAAAAATCTAATGGCATTTTTTCTCCGTCTGCAATAAGCCTTGTAAACAATTATTGGATAGACCGGAATAACGGTTCTTTCGACACAAATGCAATTAAAGATATAGAATTAAAAGTATATGCAGATTCCATACAAAATAGCATAAACATTCCGTATAGTGAAGCACTTTTGATAATCCAAAATTTTGGATGTGAAAGGATGAACGCGGCAATAAATGACAGTAGAAAAACAATTGTAGGAAACGTTGGAGACATAATGGAAAGGACATTTAAAGCTTCTCGCGACAGATACAAAATGACGACAAGAGTCATTCCTTGCATGTTCTTTGAAATGTTTACGCCAAATATGGGGCCATATTTTCTAATTTTAGCAATATTCATGATATACATAATATTCAACATTTACAAAAAGAAATATATACCATGGAAAAGTTCTTTCCTCTTTTTATTTGCTTTTGGGTGTATAATTGTTTCTATAATAGGAGGGCCTAGCGACTTTGGAAGATTATTTATGCCTTCATATCCTGCCGTACTTCTTTTAACGGGAATATTAATCCAGATGATTAAGGACAAATCATTTTTGAAGAACGAATTCGAGGAATAAACAGGTACAGATAATAAAAACAAAAGCAAAAAGCAATTGTCTGTTGTATGAAAGACAATTGCTTTTTATTTATACCACAACTCTTGAACAGCATCGGGAAAAGTGATATTTATACATTATTCACCAACAATCGTAATATAACTATCAAAACACATATACGGAATTTCCACACCCCCTACAAGCATAAAAAAGGGTAACCCGCATATACAAGTTGCCCCTTATATAGTCAAATTACAAGTCGTTTACTTCTCGGCCGGAAGAAGTTCGAAGCGGATATTGACGCTTTCTTCTATCTCAATTTCGTCGAACTCTACCTTGGGCAGAGCTACCGTAGCGGCGTCTTCGGAAGCTTCGGCCTTTGCTGCCAGCATTACGGTATTGCGCACTGCTCCGCCGCTGTATCGCGAGGCATAGTACGAGATGCGCAAAGCCGACCCTATGCTTTGATTAAGGCTCCCGGCAAGAACTCGTGCATCTGAAGCCGCATTCTTTACGGCGGCCACTTTCAAACTGTCCGATATTTGCTTGTAATCTTCGCACCACGTCCTTAAAATCCGTGTATTGGAGAGTTCCTGTGCAGTCAGGGCGTCCATTACTATTTGAGCCTCCTCTGCATTATACACTACCAGTTTAAATGTCTTATACTGATAGATACGGCGTTTCTTGTCGGTCGAGACATACTGGCGGTAAAGCGAAAGTTGTTTTTCAGCATCCACACCCGCTTCATTCAAAGCAACAGCCAGACGTTTCTCCAGTTCATCCATCGAGTAACGCCCCTTATTGTCGGATTCTTTAAGAGTAATCTCTATCTCCGCCCTGTCGGGCACCACCTTTGCGCGGGCATAAGCCGAAACATCCACATACGCCTTATCCTCGACACTCTGCGAGAAAGACGCAGTACTTACGAACAGAGCAAACGCTCCCATTAAAAAAAGACGTTTCATAACAGTATAATTAAAAATCAGACTTCAATAATCGACGGCATCATTTCAGCAGGCGCCATTTAGCCCCCTCCTTGGTATCCTTAACCTCAAAGCCTATTTCAGCAAGACGATTCCTTATAAAATCGGCCGTAGTCCAGTCCTTACGCCCTTTAGCCTCCTGACGCAACTGCAACAGCAGTTCCACAGCCTTGCCGTAAGCCTCGTTATCAGCCGACGAAGCCGCCTCGCCCTCAAGCGTAAGCCCCATAATGTCGAACATGAACACCCTGAACACCTCTTTCAACTCGGCCAGATCCTCCGCCGTAATCGTTGCATCTCCCGCCAGAATAGTATTAATCTGACGTACGGCGTCGAACAGGTGCGATATAACTATCGGCGACGACAAGTCGTCGTTCATCGCCTCATAGCATTTTGCCCTCAAACCGGCCACATCGGCCGTAGTCTTGTCCGACGGCACAATCGACGACAAACTCTCCCACCCCTGACACAGGCGTTGATAAGCCTTTTCCGAAGCAGCCAGAGCATCATTGCTGAAATCGAGCGTACTGCGGTAGTGAGCCTGCAAAATAAAGAACCGTATCGTCATCGGGGAGAACGGACGCTCCAACAGCGGATGCTCGCCCTTAAAGAACTGCTCCAGCGTAATGAAGTTGCCGAGCGACTTGCCCATTTTCTGCCCGTTAATCGTAATCATGTTGTTGTGCATCCAGTAATGCACCGACTCCTTCCCCTGAGCCGCAACCGACTGGGCAATCTCGCATTCATGATGCGGGAACATCAAGTCCATGCCTCCCCCGTGAATATCGAACACGTCGCCCAGATATTTCGCGCCCATAACCGAACACTCCAGATGCCAACCCGGGAAACCGTCGCTCCACGGCGACGGCCAGCGCATGATATGTTCCGGTGCAGCCTTTTTCCACAACGCAAAATCCACCGGGTTACGTTTCTCCGACTGGCCGTCCAGCTGACGCGTCGTATTCAGCAGTTCATCAATATTCCTGCCCGAAAGTTTCCCGTAATGAAAATCCCGGCTGTACTTCTCCACATCGAAATAAACCGACCCTTCGCTGACATAAGCATACCCGGCATCCAAAATCCGCTTGATATACTCAATCTGCTCAATTATATGCCCCGACGCGTGCGGCTCTATGCTCGGCGGCAGCACATTCAAACTCTCCATGGCCTTATGGTAGCGGTTCAGATAAAACTGCACCACCTCCATCGGTTCGAGGCTGTCGAGCCGCGCCTTCTTTGCAATCTTGTCCTCCCCCTCGTCGGCATCATGTTCCAAATGCCCCACATCGGTAATATTGCGAACATAGCGCACCTTATAACCGCAGTGCATCAAATAGCGGAAAAGGAGGTCGAACGTAATGGCAGGCCGTGCATGCCCCAGATGCGCATCACCGTAAACCGTAGGGCCGCAAACATACATCCCCACTTTCCCCTCGTGAATCGGTTTAAAAAGTTCTTTCCTTCGCGAAAGAGTATTATATATAACCAAAGGTTGATTTTCCATATATCAAAACAATAACACTACCATAATCAATTGGCAAAAGGCGTAGCAGTCCCGCCCTGTTTGCCGTTCAAGTTTATCTTGCCGTACTGCGCCTCATACTTTGCCATGTTATCCTGAAGAGCGAACAACAGACGTTTGGCATGTTCAGGAGTAAGGATAATGCGCGATTTAATCGGAGCCTTCTTCACTCCCGGCATAATAC
>JADIMW010000012.1 GCA_017694415.1 Candidatus Caccoplasma merdipullorum | reverse complement strand
CAGCAGCCAAAAACTTCAACGCAATAAGCGTTGGCAAACTGAGTGAACTGAGTGACTATGTGATAGAGCTTTCGCCCGAAGTGAAGATTCCGGGAAAGGTGTTCGGAGGTGCGGCACTTCAAGCCACCGGCAGCGAGTTCTCTTTCCAGATGTTCCAGCCGGGAACGGAAACGGGATTCCTTCACACCCACAAGAACCACGAAGAGCTTTACTTCTTCCTTGCGGGAAAGGGCGAGTTCCAAGTGGACGGACAGGTGTTCCCTGTTGAAGAAGGCAGCGTGGTGCGCGTGTCTCCCGACGGCAAGCGCAGTGTGCGTAACAACGGAACCTCTCCGCTCGTGATGCTCTGTGTGCAGTATCGGGGCAACACCTTCACGGCAGAGGATGCTGCCGATGGCGTAATTCTGAACGAGCCGGTGAAGTGGTAATATGGCTGATTGCAATTACAACTTACACTTGACCAACGGGAGGGTGGTAAGCGGTTTTGGTCTGCCCAAAACACAAACTTGCTCCCCCTCCCGTTGGCATTGTTTATAATCCCATACCCTTGCCTTTCCTAAAAGGCCCAACCGTCCTTCTAATGGATGAGAACAGCCTGTCAAACCTCTCCTTGAACCATTCGCCAATCAGTTGCCCGTTGATGGCAAGTGCGAGTTTCGATTTGTCTTTCGGGTCTTTCACCACTTGGAAGCCCGCTTCCTCGGTTTTGAATTTCCGTTTGTGTTCTTCCGAGTAAAGTTCGCCCTCGTAGAACAACGGCAGCACTGAAACGCTGCACGTAATATCGCGGATGTCTGCCGAAGGGAGATATTTCAAACAGGATTTCCGTGTGGCCGGCGCAATAATAAAAATGGCTGTCGAGAAGGCGCCCGACAATCTCGATTACAGGAACACGCAGGGTGAGATTTATCTGATGAAAGGCGATATGAAGAGAGCGCGGAAGATATGGGAATCGATAATGGAAATGAATCCCGATTTTTACAAGTCGGCCGGCAAGGTTCCGAAACTCAACGAATATATGACTGCAAATTCTTAAAGTATATACATACGCTTTTATTTTCTATAGGGTTGTTATCCGCAGCTTTACCGGTTGGCTGCGACGGGAAACGGAGGCATACGGAGAGGGATTTTTCCGTATGCCTCCGTTGGTAATTGTATCGGGGATGGTCTTTTTGCTGCGGAATTGGTGTCGCGGAACGGGTAAGAAGCGATTTTACGACTTTTGTTCAATCGTCGGTCGGCAGGGTTTCGAGCAATATTGCTTGAGGAAGTGCGGAAACTTGCTTCCAAAGTTCTCCGCAAGTGCTGCTGTCCTGCCAGTACAGAGGCAGGGTAACCGGCATGTAGTAAAAGGCGTAACGCTTGTTTGCTACGCTCGGCCATATAGTTATATCGGTACACTGTCCCATTCGTTCGTCGTATGCGAATTTTACGGAGTAATAGAGATAGCAGAGATGCCCCGCACGGGTTGTTATATCGACAGTACTCTCTTCACCCGACTCTTCTTTTTCGTGCGGAGCGCGGTGTCGGGCATCGAAGGTAAGTTCGCCCAGCTCCATATAGGCATCGGCTGTATTGAGTATGAATTGCGCCGAATAAATTTCGCGGCGTTGTACCGACTTGTACGGTACGGCCATGCGTACGGCTACCCAGCATGAATCGCCCGACAGGACGGACTTTTCGATATTGAACCTTACCTGCGGCCGCTGCAACGGTTTAAAGCGTTTGTGCAGCTTGTCCGTTTCTTTTTGCGATACTGTTCCTGCCGCTTCGTATCCTGTTACGGGATTTTTTGCTGCTTTGCGTCCTGTTCCGCACGATGTAACCGTAAAGAGTATTATTACGGCTATTGCCGTTATGGTGTGGATGTGCTTCATGGTGTCTTACCGGTCGGTTGTTGTTCGTATCTGTTCGTGTAATTTTTTTGACGTGCCGTTTCCCGTTTACGCCGGAAATAACGATGCAGTGTACTGACGAGTTGCGTCTGCCAAAGTAATTTTTTTGGGTGGGGAAAAGGAGGTGTACCGTGCTTATTGTCGCGGTACTCCTCCTTTAGGGCAGGCCGTATTAGCCATATCGTTTTTCTGCGCCGTTTCTCGTTAATCGTCGAATACTACTTTGCCTTCGTCGTTGACCTCGAATTTCACACCGTAGTAGTTGGTTACTATATGTCGGCCTGTGTATTCGGAGCTTTCACCTTTTTTCGTGTAATTGAGTTCGAAACTGTACTGCGGCCGTTTGTACTCTTCGGGTACTTCTTCAATGCTTTTCCATTTTTCGGCATGCCGCAGCGGAACGGCTTCGGTCGATATGTTGAATTTTTCTATCGAGCGGTATTCGTATTCGTTGCCGTCTTCTTCGTTATTGAAGAGTTCGCGCGCTTCGGCCGTCATCTTCTGTATTTCGGCGGCATCGATGGCATCTACCTCCAACGGCGTGGTGAGCTGGTATGAATACGGCAGGCCTCCACTTTTTCTCGGCTCTTTGTCGGGTACGAATTTTCCGTTTATCAGGTTTATGTTAATCCAGTATCTGTCGTTGTTGCTGTCGATATAGCCGACCGATACGCAACTCAATATGTTTTCGAGTTTGCGCTCGCGCACGTCCTCCGTCCACTCTATGTCGTATATCTTGTTCTTTTCGGTATCGACACAGGACTTTATCAACTCTTTTACTTTGGCTATGCCTTCGGCCGAATCCATGTCGTATTTCTCGCCGACAAGCGAACATGACGTCAGCATCATTGCCGACATTAATACTGCCGATACTGTTTTGGTAAGTTTTGCAATCATGATTTTATTGTGTTTTGGTTATTGTGCTTTTTTTCGAGCAGTGCGCGGAATTCATCGTATTCGTCGAACGAATCGAAATATTTAGTTTCGAATATCACATATTTGTCGGGGAGACTTATTTTGCACTGGTTCTCTTTTTCGTCGTCCTTTATATATTCGATGTCGGATACATGGAACGTGTCGTATTCGATTTTGCCTTTCCGCACTTCGGGATATGTTACCCGCCCGTTATCGACTGTTATCGTTCCTCCCTGTTTTTTTAGCGCCAACGCTTTCCGCATACTGAAATATGTGAACAGCAACAGCAACACTCCTCCTGTTATCAGAATCGCAGAGAATACCGCCGGCGACAGTATATAAGCACGGCGGATTCGCAACCCGAACGGGCATATCATCGGTACGACTACCATCCCTATCCCGAACGCCAGATTCGATAGCTGGTTGGTGAAGATTGTCGCAGGTTCGTAAGTGTACGTTTTGCGGAGCATCTCGAACTCCTCCGTTTGTTCCTCTTTCATATTTATTACCGGTCGGTCATTTTTATTTACCGCAAAGGTATAACAAAAAAGCAAAAAACATAACCGCTTGGTCATATTTTTGCTTTTTTATCTATTTACCTCTTTCGACTATCGTTTCAGCAAGGAATAAATATGTTGGAAGCGTTTACGCAACTGCTCGGTGTCGAGGCCGTCATAAAAGGATTTTTCATAGGATAGCCCCACGAAGACCTGCCGGAACAGAGCCGCCGCCTCTTCCACATCGGTATCGGGGTTAATCTCGCCCGCATCTGCCGCACGGCTTATTTTTTCGCGCCATATATCATATTCGTTAGCCATCATGCCATGCAGTTTTTCTTTTCCGCCGGGATAGTAAAACAGCACCTGATGGAACAGGTGGAAATAGCCCGCGTTGGGCGACTTCCCGGGCATCGCCTTCCTGTCGACGTTTCCCAACCGGACTATCTCCGCCATCGTCCGTTTTACCCCCTCAACATATTTCTCGATGAAACCGGAGAGTGTCGCGTCGGAGGTGTCGAACTTGTTGCGGGGGTTCTGCGCATTGAACAGATATTTGTCGGCCACGGCGACGAAGAGGTCGAGTTTCGTAGGGAAATAGTTGAATATTCCCGTTTTGGTAATCCCTACCTTGCGGGTTATCATTTGCAGACTTACTTTCTCGTAGTTCATCGACATAAAGAGTTGCAGGGCGCTCTGCATTATTTCGTCTCGGTTGGTTTTCATGGGCTTGCTCTTTTTCTCCCTCAAAGATACGGGGTTATTTTAAAAAGGCGAAGAGGTGAGCGGATCGGAAAGTAAAAAATAATCTGTTCTTATA
>JADIMW010000070.1 GCA_017694415.1 Candidatus Caccoplasma merdipullorum | reverse complement strand
GCCGTAAACGACGGTATAGTGGATATTGATGAGGAACGGGATTATAATTTTAAGTATGAATTGAGCGACTTGTACGGTAATACCGAAACTTGTTTTTTTACGATACGCGGCGACAAGAACAGCAGAATAGATGAAACGCTTAGGCAGAGTATGGTTGGTTTTGATGCTCCGTTCGAGATAAAAGGGGATAATTTTTCGTTTCAGGTTCCGGCAAATGCCACTTATGAAGATTGGGCTCCTGTTTATGACGTACAGGTTTGCGACAAGGCCGGGTGCTATTCGGCGAAACATACCGTATCTCCACAGTATTTGCCTTTGGACAAGGCTTGCCGTATAAGCATAAGGGTCGATAATGATACTTTGTCGCAAAAGACTCAGTATTATATTGCTGATGCTACACCGAGGAGGGGAAAGGTCAGATATTCTTACTTGAATACTTCGTATTCCGATGGGTGGGTTTCTGCAAAGTGTACTACTCTGGGCAGCTATGTTGTATTGAGGGATTCTATTCCTCCGACAATTACTCCGCTGGGAGTATCGGGCGGAGAACTGCGGTTCAAGGTCGTTGATAAAGAGAGCGGCGTGAATTTCTTCAAAGGGGAAATAGATGGAAAGTTTGTTGTCTTTCAAAGCGATTGCAAGGATAATATCGCAAGGTACCGTATCGACGATTCTGTTTTTGCCCGCGGAAAGAGACATCATGTAAGGTTTACGGCTATTGATAATTGCCGGAATGTTCGTGTTTACGAGTCCTCTATTCTTTTCTGAAATTTGATAACATTTTTGAACAGTATTAAAAAATAAATACCTATATTTGTAGAATATAGGATTCGGCTCGGCAGAGTCCGTTCGAACAGGTTCAACGTTTTCTGCTCTCGCCTTTCGCTATATTTGTAGAATATAGGATGCGGCTCGGCAGAGTCCGTTCGAACAGGTTCAACGTTCTCTGCTCTCGCCTTTCGCTATATTTGTAAAATATAGACTTTTTAATGAATGTGCTGCATTTGTCTTGATTGAATCTCTTTTGATTCGTTTTGGCTTTGTTTGCATTGCATCGGTGGAATGTTATTTATTTGAGTATATTAAAATTTTTAAAATTAACGATATGGAAGATGATGTTTTATTGAAACAGGTAACTGCCAAAGCTGAGGTTTGGTTAGGTGAAGGGTACGATGCGGAAACGCGTGCCGAGGTTAAACGTATGATGGAGATGGACGACAAGACTGAACTTGTCGATGCTTTCTATAAAGACCTCGAATTTGGTACAGGTGGTTTGAGAGGTATTATGGGTGTCGGTACTAACCGTATGAATATATACACTGTAGGGGCGGCTACTCAGGGACTCTCCAATTATCTGAAGAAAGAGTTTGCCGGTCTCGATCAGATTAAGGTTGTTATTGGGCATGACAGCCGTAACAACAGCCGTAAATTTGCGGAAATATCTGCCGATATATTTTCTGCAAACGGAATAAAGGTGTATCTGTTCGAATCACTTCGTCCTACTCCCGAAATGTCGTTTACCATACGCCATTTGGGATGCCAAAGCGGTATTATAATAACTGCATCGCATAATCCTAAAGAGTATAACGGTTATAAGGCTTATTGGAATGACGGCGCTCAAATGATTCCGCCGCACGATAAGAATACTATTGCTGAAGTTAATAAGGTTGCTTCGGTTAGCGATATAAAATTCAAAGGAAATCCCGATTTGATAGAGATAATAGGTCAGGAAATAGATGACGTGTTTGTCGGCAAGATAAAGGAGTTGTCGTTGTCTCCCGATATTGTTGCTCGCCACAAGGATATGAAGATTGTTTATACTCCTATTCACGGAACAGGTGTTAAACTTATTCCTGCGGCTCTTCGTGCATTCGGGTTTACGAATATAATAAATGTTCCCGAACAGGATATTTCAGATGGTAACTTCCCTACGGTAGTTTCTCCCAACCCTGAAGAACCGGCTGCTCTTACAATGGCAATAGAAAAAGGAAAACAGGTGGATGCCGATATAATAATGGCTTCTGACCCTGATGCCGACCGTTTGGGGGTTGCCGTAAAGAATGACAAGAACGAATATGTTCTTCTTAACGGAAACCAAATTGCGATAATCTTGCTCAATTATATCATTACTCGTTATAGTGAACTTGGTAAGATGACGGGAAATGAATATATCGTCAAGACTATAGTTACAAGCGAACTGATAAAAACCATAGCTGAGAAAAACAATATAACTTGCTATGATTGTTATACAGGTTTTAAATGGATTGCTGCCATAATAAGAGAACTTGAAGGCAAGAAAAAGTATATAGGTGGCGGTGAGGAGAGCTACGGATTCCTCGTTGAGGACTTTACAAGGGATAAAGATGCCGTATCTGCAATTCCTATGGTTGCCGAGGCTGCTGCTTGGGCAATTGACAACGGTAAGAGCGTATATGAGATGCTTTTGGATATTTATGTGAAATACGGATATTCGAAAGAGAAAGGTATTTCTGTTGTTCGCAAAGGTAAGAGCGGCGCGGAGGAGATTGAAGCCATGATGAAAGGGTTCCGTGCAAATCCGTTGAAAGAACTGGCCGGCTCTAAAGTTGTGCTGATAAAGGATTTCTCTACTCTTGTGGCTCAGGATATGGTAGAGAATGAAAAATATACTCTCGATATGCCTACTACCGCTAATGTTATACAATATTTTACCGAGGATGGTACCAAGGTGTCAATTCGCCCGTCGGGTACTGAGCCTAAGATAAAATTCTATATCGAGGTTCGCGGCAAACTCGCAAGCAGAGAGGATTATGATGCTGCAAATGCTGCCGCAGAAGCCAAGATAAAGGCTATTTCCGAATCTATCGGCAATTGATTTTGTGAAAACAGGGCAGGGTAGAGCGGTTTTATTGAACCTTCTCCTTTTGCTTAGATTTAAAATATGGAAATCCGGTATTGTGTCCGTATCGTTGCGGATTGCAATACCGGTTTTTTTATATCGTTATGTTTTGTCTTGTGGTACAGATATATTAATTTATAATATGTTTGATACATTTATCACTTATATTTTCTATATTTGACTTCGTCCAATACAGGATGCGGCTTGGCAAAGCCGAACTTGAAAACTGTGTTTTCATTTGTCTCTGCTCTCACCTTTATTTGTCTTGTATTTGTGAATATGTTGCGGCGAAATGAATTGCTGAATTTTGTTCTTGTTGGTATGTTTTAAAATTGGAGTATATATGAAAAAGGGATTTGTTTTTATATTGTTTGTGATGCTTTTTTCGGTAACTGTCATATCTGCTAAAGATAAGGGCGGAACGGCTGACAGCTCTGACAAGAAGAGCGAAAGGGCTTTGCGTAAATCGGAACAGGCTGCCAAGGATTCTGTTTCGCATATATTGGCTGTTGAGGCTATTGAACGTTCGGAGTATATTTTTAAGATAACAAGTATCAATACTCAAAGGGGGCGGATAGAGTATGTTAATGCTAATGTGAATTTCCTTCTTGTGGAAGACAATATGTTTACTTTCCAAACATCTACAGGCTTCGGCGGAGGTCCTAACAATATGGGTGGGATAACTACTAAAGGGCTTGTAAAGGACGTGGATAAGAGCGTTGATAAGCATGGTAATATAACTTATACTTTCAGCCTCGTTTCGAGTTTGTTCAATGCTAATGTAACGTTGTTCGTACAGGGTGGTTCCAATTCGGGCGACCTTTATATGAACTTCCAACGCGGGCCTGAATCGGCAACAATGTTTGGAGCTGTGTATCCGAAGGAGTCGGCAAGGTTGTACGAAGGCGGATATATGTAGCCCTTACAAGCGCAAATATGTTTAGTATGAAATAAGCGTATTAAACGCTCCCCATATTGCAACGGTAAATAGAAACCGTCGTATTGAACTGCATTCTTTAAGAATTGTATAGGTAATTCTTGGGGAATGCAGTCTTTTGTTTATTGGGACGAATTGTTTTGTTTGTGGTTCGGTGTGGTTCGATTTGAGGGATTATAGGTTCTTGTGTATGTCGGTGGAGTTTTTTGTTATAGGATGTGTTTTTACAGTTTCTCGAAGTTGATTAATGTGATATTTCGTTTTTTTTGAAGAACGGAAATAAAAAGTGCGGTTTCTTTAAACAAAATTCTGATTACGGCGGTTATTTTAAAAAAACGGTACGACAATGGCCTTCTGTCGTATTTGCGTTTGTTTATGTTGATACCGAATTTATAATGGAGTGAGTATGAAAAAGTTTTTGTTGATAATGTTGTCGGCGCTTATGTTGCCGATATTTAGTGTGAATGCTTCCGGAAAAAAAGATGACAAGAAGAGTGTTGGTAAAAAGGAGTTGAGGGAGGAGCGTCGGAAGGAGCAGCACCGAAAGGATTCTGTAAGTTACGTAATGGCTGTTAGAGCTGTGAAATCTGATTCTTGGGTCTTTTCGGCTACATCTGTTACCGCAACGGGTGGGCCGAATGTTGTAGTTCAGCCTAATGTGAATTTTATTAAGGTCGATGGTAAGGAGATGACTTTCCAGACTTCTACCGGCTTTGGCGGAGGCCCGAATAACTTGGGTGGGATAACCGTCCGTGCTAATGTTCGTGATAAAGTCGTGTCGTCTGACAAGCATGGTGATACTACTTGTTCGTTTCGTTTCAGCGGTACTGCAATTAACGGAAAAATATCGATAACTATTCCCCGAAATTCTTCATACGCGTATGCATATATTAATTTCGATAATGGACGTGCTTTATCTATGAACGGACAGGTTGTGCCTATGGCAAAGGCAAAGATGTCGGTTGGTTCTTACGTTAATTGAGTTTTTTGAGGTTAATGATTTATTAATAGTAACTTTAAATAATGGATTCATGAAAAAGACTATATTGTTATTATTTATGTCGTCTGTTATGTGTATAACTGTTTATGCTCAAAAACAACAGCAACAATCGACGGCTCAGGAACGGCGTGAAATCAGAAAGATTGAAATGCAACATGCCGATTCTTTGGCTCACCAGGCTGCTCAACGCGGAATTGAACAGCATAGTTGGGTGTTGGAAGCAAATCAAATATCTCACGCCGGCGGTGAAGCTGTAATGACGTCGCCCGATATGACTTTTCTTTCCATGAACGGTTTGAATGTAACATTGCAAGTTGTTGCAAACAATAACGGAAACGGGATTAATGATAACGGTCTTGGCGGAAAGACTGTAACGGGGAAACTTCAAAGCGATTCTCAGAGTTTGCAGAAGGACGGTACTCTGATATACCAGTTCGTTGTTATGGGGGCAGGATTGCAGGCTTCTGTACAAGTGTCGTTATATCCGGGTACAAATAATGCGGATGCTTATGTCGATTATGATAACGGGGCTCTTCCGTTGTCAATGTCCGGTGTAATAGTCCCGTATGAAAATTCTGGAGTAGTTGTGGGTAATCCAGAGTATTGATTATACATTTTGCTGCAAGACGGGGCTCTGTTTTCTGATAACTGCCGATACCAACATTGTACGGTATCGGTAGTTTTTTATACTGTACATGCTTAACGGAACAAGGATTTGTTCCGTTATGGAGTATTTGTTTTGACTGATTCTTGTTTTTCTGTGTAAAATATGGCATTAACAATTTGTTTTGCAAATCTCCTTAAAGTAACTTTGTGTATAATCCGATTAAACAGGTCTTATATGGTGGAATATACATGCAGTAGGTTGTGTTTCAAAGCTGATGTCATTGAGCCTTTAGGGGAGAATGATTCATTTGTCGTGCATACACCGGATGGGGCATTCCTGTTTACAAAGACGGATTTCTATAGTGTTTTTTCAAATGTAGTTAAAACCGAGAGTTACCAGGAAGGCAGAATATACAGTTACAGCCGGTTACCCCAAAAAGCCATGCAGTTTTTAATCTCGGATCGGCATAAGACGGGTAAGTATACCAAAAAATCTATCCGGCAAAAAGACCTGGTAGGTGAAGATATCAGAGCAAAGATAAAAGAGGCGGGATTGTTATGGCATAACTCTCCAAATAATCCGTTAGTAGATGGTGAAGTTCTCAAAAAATGGGATAATTTGATAGAAGAATGGATTGGGGATAAAACTTTGCCTTTGATTATCCGCAAAGAAACGAGTAAAAGAGGACAGGCATTCACCCATCCTTGCGGGCGGGAAATCATTGTTTCGGATAACACCGTGGCAATCTGGGTATTCAGTAATGTGCTTAAGGGGAAAATCTTTACTTTGCACGAAATAAAAGAGTTGTTGAGGCGCAACGAGTTGCCAATGGTGTTTATGGCAACAAAAGATATCAAGACAAAGGCCAAATACACAAAACCCTTAGGTTACAATCCATTGGCAAATTGGAAATTATGTCATATACGGCCCGTGGGATTTAATACCGGTAAATGTATCGGTGATTTGGACATATCGGAAATAGAGTAGCATTTCAGAAAATATGCAAATCCCAATAATATGTTTGTGTTACCTAAAGAAATAGGCGGTTTAGGTGAGATAGATATATTTATTGACGAACAGAAACTATAGGGATTGGTCAGCGCAATATGCCTATATTATTATTCTTCCTTATCGATTACCTAAGCATTTTTTCCTATCTTTGGGTAAGATAGGATGGGGCTCGGCATAGTCAAATTCGAAAACTTCGTTTTCTATTTGTCTCTGCGCTCGCCTTTTGCTATCTTTGACTAATGTCGAAGACAGGATGTGGCTCGGCATAAAAAATTAAGTAAACTTATTTTTTCTGCGCTTGCCTTTCACTATCTTTGCTTGACACGAAAATACAGTTGCAATTGACTTTGATTACAACATTACTGTTTATAATGTGCAATTGTATTTTCTTTTATGATATATATAAAAAAACAGTGAGCATGTATTTACATAAAGAAATGGAATTGTTGTCTCGTTCTGAAATTGAGGCATTGCAATTGGAACGTTTGCAGCTGACTTTGAAACGGTGCATGAATTCACCATTTTACAAAAAGAGATTTGAAGAGTCGCATTTGAAACCTTCGGATATTAATTCTTTGTCGGATTTGCAGAAGATTCCTTTTACGACGAAGCAGGATTTGCGCGATAATTATCCGTTCGGTCTTGCTGCTGTTCCGATGGATGAGGTTGTTCGTTTGCATTCTTCCAGCGGTACTACCGGAACGCCGACTGTTATATTGCATACGCAGAAAGACCTTGATGAATGGGCTAATGTTGTTGCCAGATGTCTGTATATGGTTGGTTTGAGACGTGGGGATGTGTTTCAGAATTCTTCGGGATACGGTATGTTTACCGGCGGATTGGGTTTTCAGTATGGGGCAGAGCGTTTGGGAATGCTTACCGTGCCTGCTGCGGCTGGTAATACTAAACGTCAGATAAAGTTCATTACCGATTTCGGGACTACGGCTCTTCATGCCATTCCGAGTTATGCAAGCCGGTTGTATGAAGTGATGCAGGAGATGGGTATCGACCCGCAGCGCGATACTAAACTCAGAACATTGGTTATAGGGGCAGAACCTCATTCCGAAGAGCAACGGCGTAAGATTGAGAGGATGCTGGGTGTAAAGGCTTATAACTCTTTCGGTATGTCGGAGATGTGTGGCCCGGGTGTGGCTTTTGAATGTCCCGAACAGAACGGTATGCATATATGGGAGGATTATTATATAGTGGAGATTGTCGATCCGGTTACGTTGGAACCTGTTCCTGAAGGGGAAGTGGGCGAATTGGTACTGACAACCATCAACCGCGAGGCTATGCCGTTGTTGCGTTATCGTACACGCGATTTGACCCGGATTCTGCCGGGCGAATGTCCGTGCGGCCGTTATCACAAGCGTTTGGACAGGATGAAGGGTAGGAGCGATGATATGATGATTTTGAAGGGTGTCAATATTTTCCCGATTCAGATTGAAACCGTACTGATGCAGTTTGAGGAATTGGGTACGGAGTATTTGATAACGCTTACTAATGAGGAAGCTAATGATTTGATGACGGTTGAGGTTGAATTGAAGGATTTCAGCGATGATTATTCTCGGCTTCAGGCTTTGACGCGTGAGATAACACGGCAACTTAAGGATGAAATACTTTTGACTCCTGTTGTTAAACTGATGCCAAAGGGGTATATGGTAAAGCAGGAGGGTAAGGCCGTTAGAGTGAGAGATTTGCGCAAGACATTAATATAAAACGTTTTAACAAGTATGGCAGTTCATCAAATATCTGTTTTTGTTGAGAACAAGTCGGGAACGCTTTTGCGTGTACTGGATTTGTTTAAGGAAGCGGGAATACAATTGATTGCTTCGATGATTTCCGACACGGTGGAATATGGTATTTATCGTATAATCTGTTCTGATCCTATGCGGGCATACGACGTGTTGCAGAATGCCGGGATTTCCGCAAGTATTTCGGAGGTTTTTGCCATTACGCTCGACAATACTCCGGGTCGCGCTGCTGATGCCGTACGTATGCTGACAAATGAAGGTATCGGTATTTCGTATCTTTATTCGTTTTTGTTGTCGGGTAAAGGTATTTTGGTTTTCCGCACGGATAATATAGATAAGACTAACGATGTGATTGTTGCAAAGGGTCTTGCGTCGCTCGACGATGTTGCCCTGCATGCTCTTGTTTAAAGTCGTGCGTGTCAAAAGCGCCGCATGCTTTTAGTAATAAGGCATGATTGTCGTAATGTGTAAAAAGGTAAAGGTCATTGATAAAATGTCCTTTACCTTTTTTGCTCTATAATGTATAGTATTTTTTTTGTGGTTCTGTATTGGCTTCTCGTTGTTTTGTCCTTTGATTGTGCGTCCGACAGTTTTTTATTTAGCTTTCGGGTTGTCCGTGGATAATCTTTTTCATCCGTCCTATGAGTTCGTCGCCTAATGCGCTTTTGGCTTTTATGTGCTCGAGTACGGCTGTTACAAAAGGATTGCTTTCGAAGTCTCCCTGTACTTGCTCGAAATCTCTTTCTTTTTCTGCTTGCGAGCCGTCTGCTCCAAACCCTGTCATATATGCCATGGAAAACTCCTTTTTTGCGTCTTCATATACCAACCTGTCGAGTCCGATAACCGATTCTTTCCATTTCTCTACTATGTTGATTATATCTTTTGCTGTGATGTCCTCGGGATTTATGCCGAAAACTTTTTCTATTTTTTCGTATGCCCACCTCCATTCGTATGTGTAATAGTTTTCGTGCATACGTTTGAATTCGGCATTTATATCTTTTAACCGGTTTATTTCGCCCGTTTCGATACGGTTTATCAGTTTTTCAACTTCGCTTTTGGGTGCTATAAGTCCTGATATATCTACCCATTCTCCGCTTCCTGTTTCAGTGTCCGGTTTTAACTGCCGGCGTATCTCTTCGTCGTTTTGGAACTCTATGTTCTCCAAACGCTTTATTATGGAATTGCCCATGAACTTGTTTATGGCTGTTTCGTACAGCCTTATTCCTTTTACGAGTGCGGAGTTGCGTATTTTGGCGCTGTGGAATGAATATATGTCCGATAACTCTCCGCTGGCATTGCGCAGCCGTAACAGTATTTCCCGCCCTTTGAGCATTTTTTGTACTGTATATGGGCTTAACAGGTTGTAGTTGATATAGTCGAGTTTGTCGGGGTCTTTGCGCCCGTCGCGTTTCGGCCATTTCCGAGCATCGCGTATAGTCCCTACGCTGCGCAGGTTTACAGCCGGTGCGAGGTAGGTGGTATTGTTTTGCTCGATAAGGTATGAGAATGGCAGATTGCTGGTGTCGGAGTGGTTTACGTGCCGTCCCATTACCAATGAAAAGGCGCCTACGCGTGCAGGCCACAATATGTATGAGTCGGATGTGGTTTTTGCTCCGCGTTCGAGCGTGCCTTGATGTATGGGGCCGAGCTTGTACATGTGGTTGCTTTGGTTCGACCCCGACCCTGCATTCATGAATGAGAACATTCCGGCTATAAGAAGGGTCGATTTGTGGTGTGTTACGGTAAACGGCCCTGCGAATATTGCACAGGCTTCGCCGTTTTCTCCTTGACAGTTGCTGAAGAAGAGGGAATCGGATGCTGAATAGTTGTGCCCTAATTTGCAGGCTTGACCGATGAAACAGCGGCTTAGCATGGCTCCGTCGTCGATATGCGAGCCGGATGATATTATGAAGTCGTCGCAGATAACGCCGTGCCCTATGTGTACGGGAGCATGTTCGTTGCTGATTATGCTGCCGTTGTCTAAACGGCAGGCGCCGCATATATGTGTATAGTCCCCTATGCGTACATTCCTTATTGAGCCTGTGTTTACTATAGTTGCATGGTGTCCTATGCTTCCTGTGGCGGAGGAGTATTTTTCGGCATATCTGTCGGTTATCTCTTTTAGTCGCGATATTAGTTCGGGACGGTGGCGATAGAGTGCCATTATATAGGCTTGGTGTGCCGACAACCTGTCGTTTATAAGGACTTCTCTGCCTCCTGTCTCGTTTAATACCGATACTTCTACTCCGTTCCCGAAACGGGATATTCCGCTTACTAATATTATATCTACGTTTTCGATAAACGTATCGTTTCCGATTTCGTAATTGGCTATGTAGTTGTGTATGTTTTCTATGCAGCAGTTATTGCCTACTGTTACGTTGTGGAGGGTTACGTGGCGCAGTCCGGAGTGTTTTTTTATTCCTCCCGGCAGTGTGAATTTCGTATTGAACGCTCCTAACCGTATTTCGCCGGAGAATCGTGTATGGTGTATATGCTCGGGCGTGAAATCTTTGGCTACGCTTATTTTGTCCCAGTTGTCGGACAGGCATGCTTGTTCTTTTAGCTGCTGTATTTCCTTGTCGGTAAGTTTTCTGTATTCCATTTTTTAGCGTTTATAGTCTTACTGAATCGTTGTGTCCTGTCTTTTAAACAAATTTGATACGATTTGTCTTTATCGTTCCGCATGAAAATTTTTATCGGTTTGATGAATATGGTCGTATCATCTATTGTAGTGCTTAGGTAAGACTATTTCTTGTTCGGATTTTTTTATTGGGCTTTTCCTGCATCGGGGCAGGTATCGGGGTTTTCTTCGGTGTACCATTTGCTCCATACGGCATAATGTCTTGCTCCTTCGGTATTCATTTTGTTTACCGTTTCATTTGATATTTTCTTGATGAATTTGGCCGGTACTCCGCCCCATACTTCGTTTTCGCCTACTACGGTATTTTTTAATACCAATGCTCCGGCCGCTATTATGGCGCCGTCGCCTATATGACAGTCGTCGAGCAGGGTAGAGCCCATTCCGATAAGTACGTTGTTGCCTATTTTCGCTCCGTGGACTGTTGCGTTATGTCCTATCGTTACGTCGTTGCCTATTTCTACGGCGCCTATTCCGGGAGTGGTATGGAGTACGGCGCAATCCTGTATGTTTACCCTGTCTCCTGTTTTTATGTATTCTATGTCGCCTCTTATTACTGCGCTGTACCATACGCTGCAATTGTCGCCCATTGTTACATCGCCTATTACTGCGGCAGTTTCGGCCACATAACACTCTTTCCCGAATCTGGGAGTCGCACCGTTTATAGTCTTTATCATTTTTGTATTTGTCTTTTATGTGTTATTTGTTGTCTGTTGCTGCGGCAGCGTTACTCTATGGTTATGTGCCGTATGTTTTTTATTGTGGGGTAGCCTTGGTCGGGGGCGTTGGTACTCATTGGCACACGTATTACCGACAGGTTCAGTTCGTATGTTAATGCTGCTTCTTTTTGCGGCTCTATGACGGCTATCACGTTCTGGTATGCATCGTGTACTTCGCCGTTGCAGTCTTTCAGCATTACGGGGAGGTCGGCTGCAACGCTTCCTGTTTGCATCGGGTGTAATGACCCGGTTATGGCTGAAAGTCCGTATCCCGAATCGCTGCGTATTTTGTTTTCTTCGCCCGGCCCTGATGCGGCGTTGGCTATTATCGCAAAGAGTGGATGCCGTGTCGTCATGGATGATGCTTCGCGCAAAAATTCGCGCGAGGCGGGATTGTAACAGATTGAGATTAGTATGTCGGCCATTCCCCGGTTGCTTAGTCGGCGAACGGTATAGTTGGCGTCGTCCGATATTAAATCGACGCAGACCAACGGAACGAGATTGCCGTATCGGGTTTTATATACGCACATGGTATCGGACGGGGTCATTCCTTTTCCGCTGAATATCGACGATTCGAATATGGATGGCCGCAGTTTGTATGAGTGGTATATGGTATCGGGGAATATTACGGGTGCGATACATCTGCGGTCGTCGGCATAGTACGTGCCTGCAATTATTATTGCATCGTTTTCTTCTGCATATTCTCGGAACAGCGATATTATCCGTTCTCTTTCTTCTGCTTTCATGCAGGATGCGAGTTCCGGGAATATTATTACTTCGGATTTTTGTTCTTTGGCTGTTTTAAGGCACTTCTTGATTTTTCCTGAATATTCTTTATAGGGTGATTCTATTACGGGAAGAAGCGTTGCCGTATCGGTTGTGAGCGGTATGTTTATCTGGAACTGGCATATTTTTACCGTCGATGCTCTTTCGCCCGTGGGGTTTGCTTCTATATGCTTTACGGCGGGCAGGCCGCTTGATATGGCCGGTGTGGGGATTATCGTGTTCAGTAGTATGATAACTGTGCTTTTGAGGATTGTGCTTGGTTTTATCATTGTCTTTTTGCTGTTTTTTTATTTATGCAAATGTATTGTTTTTTGATTATTGATGCTACATATTTATTCTGTTCTTTATGGATATTTCGTTTCGATATGGCTTTTTTTAGGTATTGTTTTTTATATTCCGGGTCGTTTATTTTGCATGTACTGTTATGAATTGTGGTATTATGACGTGTAAAAGGAATGTTTTTTTGAGAATCTTGCAGAATACCGGTAACCCGAAAGGTTTTTGGGGACGTGTCGTGTTGCGAGGCATGAATGTGGGGCATGCTTGGCTGTCGAAAAAGAGCCTTGATTTTATCGACTGGTCTTCCGATTGGCGGGTATTGGATATTGGGTGTGGTGGCGGTGCTAATTTGAAACGATTGCTCAAATATTGCAGGAACGGTTCTGTTTATGGTTTGGATGCATCGGCCGAAAGTGTAGCTTTTGCCCAAAAATTGAATAATAAGCAACTTGGAAAGAAGTGTTTTATTAATGTGGGACGTGCAGCTTTTTTACCGTATGATGATGCTTTTTTTGATGCCGTTACGGCTTTTGAAACAATCTATTTTTGGGGCGATTTGTCTGTTGCTTTTAATGAAGTCGCCAGAGTTTTAAAAATGAACGGCCGTTTTTTGATTGGGTGTGAATTGTGTAATCCGGAAAACAGGTTTTGGTGCAGCAAAATAGAGGGTATGTCGGTTTATTCTCCTGAGGAAATAGAACGTATGCTTTTGTCGTGCGGCTTTGGCAATATCTCCGTATATAGATTGCGGGGCGATTCATATTGTTTTGTCTCGCAAAGGCTTGAAAATTAATATCGGGGTTTTGTTGCCGTTTCTTCGCTTTTTATATGAATAGAAGAGGGGAGGAGGTTTTTCGCCTCTTCCCCTCTTGTGTCGTATCGGTTGTTTGTTTTATAGTAATTCTACCGAACGTTTCAGGAAGTTGTTCAGGGCTTCGCCTTTCAGCATGTTGTTCGACAGAAGTGCAAGGTCTATGAGTTGCCGTACGAGTTTGTTTTCTGCACCGCAGCGTGCATATATATTTCGCTCTCTTTTTTTCGCAGTGTCTCGACTTCTGCTTCTTTTTGTTTTACGGCATCTTTTTCTTCTATGCTTATTTCATCGTCTTTTTTGCCTTTTTGCGCTTCTTTCAATGTCGTTATTTCGGCATTGATACGGTCTATGTCGCTTTTTACAGGCCCGGCTTCTGACTTGCAGGAGTTTTCTATCTCGGCGATTACTTTTTTCGACACTTTGTTGTCGGTGTTTATTATCATGCTGTAACTGTCGGGCATTTCACCGTAGAAACTCATGCCGGGCTGCATGGCCGACATGTCTTTCATTCGGCGCATAAACTCGTTTTGGGTCAGTATTACCGGTTGTGCATCTTCGCCTACGGCTTCGAACATTACCATAAACTCGCTTTTTTCAATCGTCGGTATCTGTGAGCGGAATACTCCCGATACCATTTCCTTTTGTTCGGCGGTCAGGTTTACTTCTCCGCGATTTTCTTTTGTTACGAGTTTGTCGGCTATTTCACTGTCCACTCTTATGAAGCGGCTCTTTTCCAACTTTTGTTCGAGCATCCCGATAAAATGTATGTCGAGTTGCCCGTCCATCAGCAGTACGTTGTATCCTTTTGCTTTTGCGCTTTCTATATAGCTGTACTGCGCTGTCTTGTCGGTGGAGTATATATATACGAGATTGCCGTCTTTGTCTGTCTGTTCGGCAGATATGAGGGTCTTGTATTCGTCGAGCGTGTAGTAGTTGCCTTCGGTATCTTTTACCAATGCGAACTTCATTGCGCGTTCGTTGAACTTCTCGTCGGAAATCATGCCGTATTCGATGAAGAGTTTTATCTCGTCCCACTTCTTTTCGAATTCTTTGCGGTCGTTGTTGAAAATCTCCTGTAACCTGTCTGCTACCTTTTTGGTTATGTAGGTGGATATTTTCTTTACGTTGGAATCGCTTTGCAGATAGGAACGGGATACGTTCAGCGGTATGTCGGGCGAGTCTATTACTCCTTGCAGCAGCATCAGGAAGTCGGGGACGATTCCTTCAACTGAGTCTGTTACGAATACCTGATTGCAATATAGCTGTATTCTGTTGCGCGATATGTCGAAATTGTTACGTACCCGCTGGAAATAGAGGATTCCGGTGAGTTTGAACGGGTAATCGACGTTAAGGTGTATCCAGAACAGCGGCTCGTCGAATGACGGGAAAAGAGTATGGTAGAATTTTTTGTAGTCCTCGTCCGTCAGCTCCGTCGGTTTCTTTGTCCATGCAGGGGTGGTGTCGTTTATTACGTTGTCTTTGTCGGTATCGACATATTTGCCGTCTTTCCATTCCTGTTCTTTGCCGAATACTATCGGTACGGGAAGGAAACGGCAATATTTCTTCAACAGTTCTTCTATCCTGCTTTTTTCAAGAAATTCCTTGTTCTCCTCGTCGATGTACAGTACTATATCTGTTCCTCTCTCTTTGCGGTCGGTTTCCTTCATTTCATATTCTGGCGAGCCGTCGCAACTCCATATTACGCCTTTTGCTCCTTCTTTGTAGGAGAGCGTATGTATTTCTACTTTGCCGGATACCATGAATGCCGAATAGAATCCCAATCCGAAATGTCCGATTATTGCATTGGCATCGTTTTTATATTTGTCGAGAAATTCTTCGGCACTGGAGAATGCAATCTGGTTGATGTATTTTTCTATTTCTTCTTCGGTCATGCCTATTCCGTGGTCGGATACGGTTAGCGTCTTTGCCTTTTCGTCAATCGATACTCTTACGGAGATGTCGCCGAGTTCTCCTTTGAATTCTCCGCATGACGACAGGGTTTTCAACTTTTGTGTGGCATCGACTGCATTTGATATTATTTCGCGAAGGAAAATAT
>JADIMW010000069.1 GCA_017694415.1 Candidatus Caccoplasma merdipullorum | reverse complement strand
TCTGCGGACTGTCGCGCCCCACATCGGGAGGCGGCAGCGTGGCGGGGTTCGACATAATAAAGGAGGCGGAAAAGATAAAACGGCGTATCGGGTACATGAGCCAGAAGTTCTCGCTGTACGAAGATTTGACCGTATTGGAAAACATACGCCTTTTCGGCGGCATATACGGCGTACCCGACAAGGAGATAAAGAGACGCGGCGAAGAGCTGCTACGACGGCTCGACTTTTACGACGAACGCAACCGCAGGGTAAAATCGCTTCCGCTCGGGTGGAAACAGAAACTTGCTTTTTCAACGGCAATATTCCACCGCCCCGAAGTAGTCTTTCTCGACGAACCGACCGGAGGAGTATCGCCCGAAACCCGCCGACAGTTCTGGGAGCTGATATACAGGGCTGCAGCCGACGGCATTACTATATTTGTAACAACGCACTACATGGACGAGGCAGAATACTGCAACCGCGTATCGATAATGGTGGACGGCAGGATAGAAGCGCTGGACACCCCCGAAAACCTACGGGAGCGGTTCTCGGCCGACTCGATGGATGCCGTATTCTATCTGTTGGCACGCCGTGCAAAAAGACAAGAGTAGAGCCATGAGAAGATTCTTAGCATTTGTAAAAAAGGAGTTCTTCCACATATTCAGAGACAGGCGCACGATGCTGATTCTGATAGGGATGCCGATAGTAGAGATATGTCTGTTCGGGTTCGCCCTGTCGGTAGAGATACGCAACATAAACTTCGCCGTAATCGATCCGAGCCCGTCCGAGGCTACGCGCCGCATAACCGAACGGATAGCGGCCAACGAATACTTTACATACGCTGGAGAACTCGGCTCGGAAGCAGAAATTGACGATGCCATGCGGCGCGGAAAAGCCGATGTGGTACTGATATACGGCAACGGCATTGCCGACGCACTCCACCGAAACGGAGACTCCGAGATACAAATAACGGCAGATGCCGCCAATCCCAACGCCGCCGCCTCCGAAGCCCTATATCTGACACAAATACTGCAATCGGAACTCGCCTCCAACAACCGCGGGGCGGAAATGCCGGAGACCTCCGCCGCCAATATACGGATGTTGTACAACCCCCAAATGAAAAGCGCATACAACTTCGTACCCGGCGTAATGGGGCTGCTGTTGATACTGATATGCGCCCTTATGACGTCGGTATCGATAGTCCGTGAAAAGGAGACGGGGACAATGGAAACGCTTCTGGTATCGCCCGTAAAACCGGTTTATATAATTTTCTCGAAAATGGTGCCGTACTTCACAATATCGTGCTTCAACTACATAACCATACTGGCACTCGCATACTTCGTGCTCGACGTACCTATGGCGGGAAGCATATTCTGGCTTACTGCGGCATCGCTCATTTACATAACCCTCGCCCTCGCGCTCGGGCTGTTCATCTCCACCCTCGTGGAACATCAGGCTACCGCAATGGTCTTTTCCGTAATACTGCTGATGCTCCCCGTAATAATGCTGTCGGGGATGATATTCCCGGTAGAGAGCATGCCTGCCCTGCTGCAATGGGCCTCCAACATAGTCCCTGCAAAATGGTACATATCGATAACCCGCAAACTGATGGTGCAAGGCGTTGAATTCCGTTACATAATAAAAGAACTCGCCATACTTGCAGGGATGACGGCATTTATGATTATGATAGCATTGAAGAACCTGAAAAACAGACTCTGACACGATGGAAGTATTGAAATACCTGATAGAAAAAGAGTTCAAGCAGTTCGGGCGCAATCCGTTCATGATACGCCTCGCACTGCTGTTTCCGATAATGGTAATGCTTATATTCCCGTGGGTTGCAACCCTCGACATAACCGGGGTAAATATCGATATTGTAGATAACGACCGTTCCGAAACATCGAAAAAGCTGATTGAGAAAATAGAGGCATCGACCTATTTCAAACTGCACGCCATGGAACAGGAGTATCGGTTCGCCTTCGAAAACATGAAATACGGCAAAAGCGACATAATACTCGAAATACCCGAAGGATTCGAAAAAGACCTTATCAACGGCGTACCGTGCCAGGCAGGAGTGTTCGCCAACGCCGTCGATGGCACCAAAGGCGCGCTCGGGTCGAGCTACCTCGCGTCGATAGTAAACGGATTCGCAGCAGAGCAGAGCGGCACGGTACAGAAAATGCCTGTAAAGATAAAGGTGCAGAACCGCTACAACCCCACGCTCAACTACCGTTTCTACATGATACCGGCCATAATGATAATACTGATAATCCTGATATGCGGTTTTCTCCCCGCGCTCAACATAGTAAGTGAAAAGGAGATAGGGACGATTGAGCAGATAAACGTAACCCCTGTTGGCAAATACCAGTTCATACTCGCCAAGATGATACCTTTCTGGATAATGGGGATAACGGCCTTCTCGCTCTGCTTTGCGCTGGCATACTGGATATACGGACTGATTCCCGCAGGCAGCCTGCTGACGGTGTACGGGGCATCGCTGATATTCGTGCTCGCCATGTCGGGAATGGGGCTGATAATATCGAACTACTCGGCCACGATGCAGCAGTCCATGTTCCTTATGTTCTTCTTCGTAATGATATTCCTGCTGATGAGCGGACTCTTCACCCCCGTAAGTTCAATGCCCGACTGGGCGCAATGGATTGCCGTATTCAATCCACCCCGCTACATAGTGGAGATAATGCGCGGGGTATATCTGAAGGGGAGCAGCTTCGCCGACCTCAAACCGCAATTCGCCGCCCTCACGGCATTCGCCGTATTCCTAAGCGCATGGGCTATACTCAGTTATCGGAAAAGAAATTAGGGGCGCATTCCGACAAAAAACCGAAAGCGGCAGAAAAAAGGAAATCGCGCACTATTAATTGTTCTATTATTAAACGCGTTGTCCGATTTTAAACTATCTTTGACTTCGCAAAATTTTCGTCCGGCCGTCATTGTCGGGACAGAGAACCTGCATACGGCGACAGGAAGAATCACTACACGCATAAAAAAAGTATGGACAAAGAGCGTATCCTTGTAGGAATGAGCGGCGGCATAGACAGCTCGGCAGCTTGCAAACTGCTGCGCGAGGCCGGGTACGAAGTTGTGGGTGCGACATTGCGGATGTGGGACAGACACGGAAAAGAAGCCCCTTTTATCGATGATGCCCGGAGGCTGGCCATGAGACTCGGCATGGAACACTACACGGTCGATATAAGAGACGAATTCAACGAAAAGGTAATCCGTCCCTTCATCGACGAATACATGAACGGCCGCACGCCCAACCCGTGCGTATTCTGCAACCCCGACATAAAATGGAAGCACCTTATTGAGGAGGCCGACAGGCACGGGTGTCGCAAGATAGCCACGGGGCACTACGTCCGCAAAGTCGAAGACGCCTCGGGAATATGGATAGAAGAAGGGCGCGACAAGAGCAAAGACCAGTCGTACTTCCTGTGGGGACTCTCCCGCGAACAGCTGGAGCGCACACTATTTCCGTTGGGAGACTATACCAAACGCGAGATAAAGGAGATGATGGCAGGTGAAGCAGCCTATGAAAAAAAAGAGAAAAAGGAGAGCATGGAAATCTGTTTCATCGAAGACGACTACCGCACATTCCTGCGGCAGGCGGTACCCGATATAGACGCGCGGATGTCGGGCGGCTATTACGTCGATAACAAAGGGCTGCGGCTGGGACGGCACGAAGGATACCCGTTCTATACCGTCGGGCAGAGGAAAGGACTCGGCATTGCACTCGGCGAACCGGCATACGTAATAAAGATAAACCCGGCCAAAAACACGGTAAAGCTCGGCAGGAGAGAAGAGCTGACAAGTTGCGCGATGAAAATCGCGCGCTGCGAGATACGCGACATGGAACTGCTCCGCTCGCCCGAGGCAAGAGTCTGCATACGGTACCGCGGAGAGAAATACGCAATACGGAGCATTACGGAAGGGGAGAACGAACTGACCGTGGAGTTCGCCGACGGAGCAACGGCCGTAGCCCCGGGACAGTCGGCCGTTTTCTACATAGGCGAACGTGTAGTGGGAGGAGGAATAATAACATACGCACAACCGACGAAAAAGTAAGATAATGAGCAGAGTTGCGCTTGCCGTACTTATGATGCTGACATTACGCTGTGCCGAAGCAGAGGAGACCGCACCGTACCTCTACCGCATCTGGTTTACCGACAAGAACCACAACACATGCTCGACGGAGAGGCCGGAAGAGTTCCTCTCGGCAAAGGCGATAGAACGGCGCGAAAGGCAGGGAATCGGCATAACCGAGGAAGACCTCCCGCCGTCGGAGCACTACATAACGGAAGTGCTTAAACGCGGCGGGAAGGCTATATGCCGTTCGCGCTGGCTGAATACGGTAGTTGTCGCAAGCGGCGATGCACGGCTCGCCGCAAAACTCAAAAAGCTGCCGTTCGTAAAAAAGGCGGAAAAGATATACGAAAAGGAAAAAGAAAAAGGGGGATACGTCCCAAATCTGCAATACGGGGAAACAGACAGCACATGCCTGCGCAACAGCATATACGGATACTCGCAACAGGCCGAAACGCTTAACGGCGCATACCTGCACTCCATAGGATACAGGGGACAAGGGATAACCATAGCCGTTTTGGATGCCGGATTCGCCGATGCCGACAAAATTCCTGAATATATCGACACCGCACGGATAAAAGGAGAATACGATGTTGTAAACCCCGGCGGCGACATATACGCCGAACATGCGCACGGCACAAGCGTACTGTCGATAATGGCGGCCGGCAAACGGGGAGAATTCGTGGGGTGCGCCCCCGAAGCCGACTACATACTGATACGCACCGAATATTTCAACGACGAATTCCGACAAGAAGAAGACTTCTGGGTACGCGGGGCAGAATACGCCGACAGCATAGGTGCCGACATAATAAACTCGTCGTTGGGATACAGCAGTTTCGATGCGACACGGCGGCAATATGCGGCCGATGACAGGGACGGAAACACCGCCGTCATTTCGCGCGGGGCAGCCGCAGCGGCACGCAAAGGAATTGCGGTCATAGTCGGAGCCGGTAATAACGGACACGGCGGCGATGCGCCGCTCCCCTTCCCTTCCGATGCCGACGGAATACTTTCGGTGGGAAGCTGCAACGCGGGAAAGGCCATATCCGTATTTTCATCGGGAGGATATACAAGCGACGGCAGGATAAAGCCCGAAGTAACAGCACCCGGCGAAAACATTCCCGTACTGATAAACGGAGGAAGGCTTGTAACCGCAAGCGGCACGTCATATTCGGCACCTGCGGTTGCGGGACTGACAGCCTGTCTAATGCAGGCTTTGCCGCAATACGGAGCAAAAGAAATAATACGGTTCGTAAAAGAGTCGGCCGACCGTTTCACGACCCCCGCCCCGCCGTACGGATACGGCATCCCCGACTTTAAAAAGGCGGTACAGTCGGCAACAGCCTCAAGCGGAGCAACAGGCCGTACGGCAGAACAGAGATAAAGGAGAAGAACAATATGGAAAACGAAATAACACTGTACCAGTTGAACATGATGGTAAGCGCGGCTGTAACCGACGCATTCCCTGGACGGTTCAAAGTATCGGCCGAGATAAGCGAACAACGCGAACACTCCTCCGGACACTGCTACCTGGAACTGATACAGAAAGACCCGTCGGGCGGACAAACGATAGCACGCGCAAGAGCCAACATCTGGGCAAGCACGTACCGCACGTTGCGCCCCTATTTCGAGCAGGCCACCGGACGCAAGTTGCAGGCAGGCGTAAAAGTACTGGTAACGGCAAGCGTATCGTTCCACCCCAACTACCACTACTCCCTCACGATATGGGACATAGACCCCACATACACGATAGGGGACATGGCGCGGCGACGAGCCGAAATAATAAAGCGTCTGACCGACGACGGGATAATAGACGACAACAAAAAGACAGAGTGGAATCTCCTGCCCCGCAGAATAGCGATAATCTCATCGCCGAGTGCGGCAGGGTACGGCGACTTCATGAACCAACTTCACGGCAACGCACGCGGATACAGGTTTTACACCGCGCTGTTCGCCGCAGCCATGCAGGGAGACGCAAGCGAAAGTTCCATTATCGGCGCGCTGGAAAGGATATTCGAGGCACAGGACAACTTCGACTGCGTTGTAATAATAAGGGGCGGAGGAGCCACCTCCGAACTGAACTGTTTCGACAGCTACCCTCTCGCCCAAAGCGTAGCGCAGTTTCCGTTACCC
>JADIMW010000068.1 GCA_017694415.1 Candidatus Caccoplasma merdipullorum | reverse complement strand
AACTTATGGTCGTGACTTTGCGTATTGCCTCAAGTCGCATGGTGGGGTAAGGGGCGTTTATATGTCTTTATGGTGACATTCGATGCACTGTGCCCCCTTTTTACTAACGATGCAGATTATTTTCGCTTCTGTATCATATAGGCGCGTAGTTGCGGATTTGAGGGCATATACGAAGCAGGGACGCGAATCCCGTTCATCGTTCGTTGGCCTGACAAGATAAAAGGCGGCATACGGCAGCAGAACATGTTCTCGCAAGTCGATTTCTTCCCGACAATGGCATCCGTAATAAATTCGGAATTACCTGCAGAAGCCGTACCCGACGGACGTTCCTATGTCGATGTTTTAATGGGAAAAGACGTTCCCGGTTGCGAATATATAATACAACAGTCTCTCCGTGGAACATTGGCAATCATAGAAGGAGAGTGGAAATATATCGAGCCGAGCGATGCTCCAGAGATACAGAAAAATACAGGTATAGAGTTGGGAAGTTATAAAACGGGAGCGTTGTTCAATATCGGTAACGACCCATCCGAAAGAAACAACATAATAGACGAATATCCCGAAATAGCAGAACGTCTTGCTGCAAAATTAAAGGAATCCAGAGCAGGACAATATCGAGGAACTGCGCAATAGAAATGTTAAAAAATACTGTTTTTCATAACCGATTAAACTTTTCCCATACAGTACGGTCAAAAAAGTACAGAACAAAAAATTAGTCATATGAAACACAGTAAAATTAAAATCGCAATGATGTTTGCAGGAGCACTTTTATTAGTGCCTGCACAGAAGTCCTTTTCTCAAGAAACATTACCATCAGTAGAAAAAATTGCAGAAAGGCGCAGTAATCACCTGAAAGATGCATTGGCACTTTCCGATAAACAGTATAAAAAGGTATATGATATAATACTTGCCGAAGAAAATGCCCGCAAGGATTATATTGAAAACAAACGGGCGGCACAACCACAAACAACACCGGCTAAACCTGTAGCAGAACCGAAGAATGTACCCGATTCCCGTGATGCCGTTGCCGATAAAGAAAAACCGCTGCCGCCGACACGGTGTCCCTATGCATACGGACCCGATTGCGATTATTACGGAAGGCCATGTTGCCCGTGGAATAGGGGGAATGCTCCCGAACATCCCCATAAGAAACACGGTAAAGGAGCCGGAGTAAAAGGCAGCCCTGCATGCGACAATCCCCGGATGAGAGAATTCCGTATGGGAATGGACAGCATAAAGAGCGAATATAACGCCAAGCTGATAGGGGTGTTAAATGCCGAACAAACAGAGAAGTATCTTTTGATTTCACGTCCCGGACAGCGTCCCGGACATTGCCCCATGCCGCCGGCAGATTGCGACAGACCACGTCCGCACCATCATCACGGATACGGCAGACGATAAGTCTGATATGCAATATGATACCGGAACGCACCTGTTTTTATGGAGACAGGGGTGTTCCGGTTTTATTACAGAACAACCGGAAAATAACCGAAGTATAATTTCATAATAAATAAAATCAAAGTTCCCTCAAACATACATGTCGTAGAAAAATCCCGTCAATTCCCCCGATAAGTGGAATAACCGTAGGGCGAAAGCGTGATGGGAACATGATAATGAGCATTGTCCTTTATTTGAAAAACAACCTCGATGAACGGATAAAAAGAGTCCTGTCCCTGCAATTCAAAGTAAGGTCCAACCATATACGTCAGCTTATAGATTCCTCGGTGTCCGTCGGGCGTCTCCTCCAAAAAATCTTTTACACGTCCGTTCACATCGGTCATACGTTCCTCTACTATGCTCCACTGTCCGGAAGTATCTTGTTTGCTCAAGATAATGTTTACACCCGAAGCCGGTTTCCCGGTGTGAATGTCCAGTATATGGCTGGACAACTGATAATTTCGGTTTTGCGCTATTCCTGTCAAAGAAAAGAATATGAAAAGCAGCAGGAAAATAAAATCCTTCTTCATAACAACTATCTTTAAATCGTATAGATTACAAAGATAGAAGAATTCCTCGCTTTTGAAACATTACAAGAAAGAATAACCCATTTACCCCTTATTAATAAGAGGTTGATGCCCCTCATAACCGACCCGAAATCTCCCCGTTCTCACCATAAACACGAGTTCGGCAGACGATGACCGCAAGTTTTAAACAATACATCCCGACGCTCCAGTCTTTGCATAAAGGCAGGAGCGCCTTTTTTTTAAAATAGCCGCATTCGAAAAAACGTACCACACCGCCGATCATCAAATAAAAAGCAAAGAGACGCGGAGAAAAATCCCAACACGTCTCTTTGTATTTTGTTATTTAGAAACTTTCAGTAAAGCAATCATTTACCTTAGTCGTTGTGCCTTATTATTGTCTGTTCCCTGTCCGGCCCGACGGATACAATTTTTATAGGCACTTTAAGCTCCGATTCAAGGAATGCAATATATGCGTTGAACTCTTCCGGAAATTCATTCTCGCTTTTGACTTTCGTCATATCGCAGTTCCATCCCGGCATTTCGGTATATACAGGTTCAACTTCCTCTTTGATGTCGAACGGGAATTCCTCCGTTATGCCGTCTTTGGTCTTATATGCCACACATGCCTTTACGGTCTCGAATCCGTCGAGAACGTCGCTCTTCATCATTATAAGGTCGGTTACGCCGTTTATCATTATTGCATATTTGAGAGCTACGAGGTCAATCCATCCGCAACGACGCTTGCGTCCTGTTACAGCACCGAACTCGAATCCCCTTTTGCAGATTGTCTCTCCCGTTTCATCGAACAGTTCGGTAGGGAACGGCCCGCTACCCACGCGAGTACAATATGCTTTGAAAATTCCATATACTTTACCTATTTTGGTCGGAGCAATGCCAAGACCCGTGCATGCTCCCGCGCAGATTGTATTGGAAGAGGTTACAAAAGGATACGACCCGAAATCGACATCCAGCATCGTCCCCTGTGCCCCCTCGGCCAGTATGCTCTGACCTTCGTTCAGCAGACGGTTTATAACATGCTCGCTGTCGATAAGCCGGAACTCTTTTATGTAATCGAGAGCTTCGAAAAATTCCTTTTCGGCCTCTTCTATATTATATTTGAAGTCGAGCGATTTGAGAATCCTTTCATGTTTTGCCTTCGCGGCAGCATACTTTTTGTCAAAATCACAAAGAATATCTCCGATTCTAAGTCCGTTGCGGCTAATCTTGTCGGTATATGTAGGACCTATACCCTTACCGGTAGTCCCTATCTTCGCATCCCCTTTGGCTGCTTCGTAAGCTGCATCCAAAAGCCTGTGAGTGGGAAGTATGATATGTGCTTTTTTCGATATGTACAATCTCTCTCTCAAATCGTGTCCGCTTGCGGCAAGAGCTTCGGCCTCCTGTTTGAAAAGGACAGGGTCAAGAACAACACCGTTGCCGATGATGTTGATTTTCCCCCCTTGGAATATTCCGGAAGGAATCGATCTCAATACATATTTCTGGCCGTTGAACACTAAGGTATGACCGGCATTAGGCCCGCCCTGAAATCTGGTTATTACGTTGTAGTTGGGGGTAAGAACATCCACTACCTTCCCCTTTCCTTCGTCGCCCCATTGCAGTCCTAACAAGACATCTGCTTTCATGTTTTTATCAGTTTAAAATATTATTTTCCAATATTGTTCTTTTTCTTTTTGTTCTCCTGAATCTTCCTTTCACGCGCCAGAATATTGGCTTTCAATTCAGCTTTTCTCTTTGCCCTCGAACAAGAACTGCACAATCCGTATATCGTAACGACGGCATATGAAGCGGAAAATTTCCCAAAACGCTTCGTCATCGTTATTTCCGGCAATTGAGTATCCTTTACATCTTTTATCTTGCCGCATTCCGTACAATAAAGATGTATGTACGAAGGAGCATCGGTTCCTTTCCCATAGCAATATTTGCCGTTCACGTTGATACGTCTCACCATACCGGCCGATGCCATGAGAGAAAGCGTATTATAAACCGTGGCAAGGCTTATGAATACCCCCTTTTTACGCACCTCCCCCAATATGTATTCCGCATCGAAATTTTTGACGGTATCATATACAATGTCAGCTATGGCATAACGCTCGGGAGTTTTCCTGCATTTATTACTTTCCAAATATTGCGTCAGTTTCAGTCGGAAACCCTCTTTAGATTTATCTTCGTGCATATCTCAAAATAACGTGCAGTTACAATTCCCGTTGCGCAAGACCGTTACAAAATTAGTAAAAACGCAGTGATTTACGAATAAAAACAGAATAATAACGCAATTAAATTATTGCGGGCACATGTTAAGCCTTAAAACAGAGAAAGGAAGCAGCCGCAAAAAAAAGGAGTTTTTTCTTTTCCTGTAAAATCGTAAATGTTGCGAGTATTACAATAATTAAGTGTATTGTTCTATCTAAGAACTTTATAACCCCTTTGCCTGAGGGTTGCCGTTAACGATTAATCCTGCCCATATAAAAAACACGTCCAGTATCCGATGGTTAATTGAGTCCGACGTATTATATCTGCCGGCAAACTACGGACATATTCTTTCGGCAATTCCCTATAGTATCGGGTTGCTCGCAAAGAGATGCCGGAATACAATCATACAAAATACCATTAAAAAACAGTATATGATGCTGAAGATAAATGAATATTCCTTATTTTTGCATATTAAGTAAAACAAAAAACAGCAAAGAATAATTTTTTGAAAAAAACGCAAAATAATATATCTTTGTAACTGGGTATATGTGCAATTTTGCGATAATACTGCAGATAAAATCGCGGCAATTATAATATATTGCCGCAATAGCAGAGAAGTCGCATCGCAAAATTGCGAAACGGTTATCCTTAAATAAAGTCCCGGGCAGTACCCGTCGGACGCACTTTATTAGGATAAAATATTTGCAACGTTTAAAGCGTAGAATGCAAAATGTGCCTGTTGGTGTAATACAGTAGTGATTAAAAAAGCATAATGCAAACAATAAAATAATTACCATTAAAATTTTATAATGAGCATGAAACGAAGAGTCTTTTTAGCCTGTGCTGCTTTCATGATATTTGCCATGGGAGGAAAAGCACAAAGTTCGCAATTATGCGATGTATCATCGTCAGAGAATATACCGCAGCCGGTATTCCCTGTCCCAAGCGAGGTGCAGATAGCTTGGCACAACATGGAATTTTATGCATTTATCCATTACGGGATAAATACATATACCAACAAGGAGTGGGGATATGGAGACGAGAGTATAAACACGTTCAATCCTACAGCCGAACTGGATGTAGAGCAATGGGTAACAGAAATAAAAAACATCGGATGCAAAGGAATAATTATCACCTGTAAACATCACGACGGATTTTGTACATGGTTTACCGAAACTACCGAACATTCCACAAAGAACAACACGACAACCTATGGTCATGTGGATATACCTGCACTTCTTTCTGCTGAATGCCGCAGGCAGGGGCTGAAATTCGGTGCTTACATATCACCGTGGGACAGAAACCATGCCGAATACGGACGTGCAGGATATGTTCAGACATTCCGCAATCAGATACGCGAATTGTGTACCAATTACGGTGATATTTTCGAAATGTGGTTCGACGGAGCCAACGGTGGTGACGGATATTACGGCGGTGCCCGTGAAACCCGCAGTATAGATGCCAATACATACTACGATTTCAATACTACTTTCAAAATGATAAAGGAGTTGCAGCCCGATTGTGCAATATGGGGTTGGCAACAAGATTGTCAGTGGGTCGGCAACGAAGAAGGATGGGCCGGAGAGACCTCGTGGAGCATATATAACAACGGAGCTAACGGAAACGAATACGGCGACGAAGACGGATGGCGCTGGCTCCCCTCGGAATGCGATGCCAAAAACGGTCCCGGATGGTTTGCAAGCACGACATCCGATTCCAACTTGAAAACAGCACAACAGTTGTTCAATATATATATGACTTCAGTAGGACGAAATTCCAACCTGATACTGAATTTCCCTCCGGGAAGAGACGGCAGGTTGTCCGATGCAACTGTAACGAGGATGAGAGAATTCAAGACTCTGTTGGATCGGGCATTTGGCACAGATCTCGCATCCGGAAAATCGGCAACAGCATCTGCCGAACGTTCGAGTTCCGTTTCAGGGAAATTCGCAGCCTCCAATGTTACTGACGGCAATGACGATACATACTGGGCTCTTGAAGACGGGCAGACATCCGGAACGGTCGATATAGACTTAGGTTCCACACAAACCGTAAACTATATACGTTTGGGAGAATATATCCGTTTGGGACAACGAGTAAAAAGTTTCGAAATATATACATGGTCTGGAAGCGCATGGCAAAAAGCATCCACCACGGAGGAGACAACAACGATAGGCCACAAACGTATAATAAAACTCTCCTCTCCCGTATCTACATCGAAAGTGCGAGTATCAATAACAGACAGCAAAGTTTGCCCGCTTATAAGCAGAATATCGGTTTATTAATTTTGAAAATACAAGACTAATATGAGAAAAATATTTAATATAAGTGTATTACTGCTGGCCATATCTGTTTTGACATCTCAAGCAGTAGCACAAGAGACCGTTCTTGCAACATTTGAGAACGGAATGACATCCGGAACCAAGTTCGTGGATACATGGGAGGCATCTCCATTCAATACCGGACAATGCAGCAATGCTCCCGAAGTTATAGACAACCCGTATGCCGACAATATGAACCCGACATCAAAAGTGTTGCATTATATTCGTCCGTATTACGCAGGAGACAGAAACGGCGTTGAAATAAAACTCGAGACCCCGTTCAATCTCACAACCGAAACACAATACGTACATATATTTATATACAAACCCGTATCGAGCCGGATACTGTTGAGAGGTTTGGATACCGAGAACAATACGTTCCAGTTCCAAGCATTATCCTCATCCGAATCCCGGGCAGGAGCATGGAGCGATGCCGTATTTGCAGTAAAAGGCAGCAACTATACGATAGATCGACTGGTGCTTTATCCCGACCTCGAGTCGTCGGTAAACCGACTGTCGTCCGATATAGATATATACATCGATGAAATAGTAATAAATTCGTCGAGCGAATCCCGCTCGGTTAGCGATTACTGCAATGTTGGAGGAACAATCACGTCCGACCGTTACATATCAAGCATAACAACCACAGGTGCATCAACCGATATATCGATAACATCCGATGCCAGAACTGCCGTATATGAAAAATACGCATCAGGTTCGATAGTTGCTATTCCCGGCGGGGAGTTCACCGTCGAATTCGTACAAAAGAGCAATTCCGGAACAAACGAAGCATGGGTGGCCGATGTATATGCCGACTTCAATGCGGATAAGGAATTTGTATCCGAAGGCGAATATATAGGACGCATATCAGGCGTTGCCTCAGGAGATGAGGTAGTATATACTGCCGATATTACCGTTCCCGAAACTACGGCAGTATCATCTTGCATGATAAGAATAAAATTGACCGACTCTTCCGATGATGCTGTCGCAGGAGGTGCATATTCAAGTTGCAGTTCCGTAGTAGATGGATACGCAATAAATATTCCTATGGAAATATCGGAATATGCCGAAAGACCGATAATAAAGATAACCGGTCAGAGCGACCAAAGCGATTGGGGTGCTGTAAAATTCAAAGGATATGAAAGCGGTGTAACGGAACTTATGATTGAAAAAGAAACCGCAATAACAGTTACGGCCACCCCTAATGCCGGATACAGGTTTAAAGGCTGGTACAATCAGGAAACCGGAGGTCTGGTTAGCGTCGATACAGAATATCGGTTCAGTCCCGACTACAATATCATTCTGGTAGCAAGGTTCGAAGAAATACCGTTCTGCATGCCGGAATATCAGACACCGGCGAAATATTATCTGGGTAAGGCCTCAATAACCCCGGCATCGCAATCCGCTTTGTACTATGTAGGAA
This sequence comes from Candidatus Caccoplasma merdipullorum, assembly GCA_017694415.1. Classification (GTDB taxonomy): domain Bacteria; phylum Bacteroidota; class Bacteroidia; order Bacteroidales; family G3-4614; genus Caccoplasma_A; species Caccoplasma_A merdipullorum. The sequence goes on along the minus strand of JADIMW010000068.1, from coordinate 53,646 downwards.
GCAGCACGTCATCAGAAGACGGAATATCCTCCAATATCCAGAGATTGTCGATATTGGGCGGCGTAAACGTAAAACGTGGAACAACATTCTCGCTTTATATAGAAAAAGCAAATTCGTCAGCCGCACTTTCATCTGCCAATGTAGCTTTATGGGCCGACTGGGATAAGAGCCATTCGTTCGATTCAGACGAATATATCGGGTCATACAACATAACATCAAGCTCCAATACGTTCAACGTAACAGTGCCGGACGATGCTGTAAAAGGAGACGTATATCTGCGTCTGATAATGACAGACAACGAACTTACCGAAACATCATCTTGTGATGCCGTAGGAACAGGTGCCGTATATGACTTTATGGTAACGGTAACCCCGGGCGATGACGAACGATTCTCCATCAATGCAGTTCCGAGCATAAGCGGAGCCGCAACATTTACACTGTCGCCTGAACCCGGAACAGACGGAAAATATGCCGCAGGAACAAATGTCGAAATAACCTGCGTTCCCGGAGAAGGATTCCAGTTCGTACAGTGGCTCAAGGACGGTATGCCTTATGGTGCAACCATGACCTCGAACAATCCTCTTCCATTAACCGGACTTGACGAAGATCTTAATCTTACCATGAAAGTTGAAGCCAAATTCCCCGAATATTGTGCAGGAACAACCCCCAATAACGGTGATGGCGACCACTATGGAATTTCAGGCGGATCATTGAGCGTAAACGGAGTACAAGCATTTACATTCTCCAAAGGAAGCAGTGCCATAACCGACCTTTCCGGCTCATGTATAGCAGAAGTTTGTCCGGGAGATGTCATTCAACTATATGTATCGGGAGGCGATCCTCACTCTTCATGGGCGCAAGGAATCGCATATGTCGATTGGAACATGGACGGAGAATGGAATACTACAACAGAAGCATACGAGTTGTTTAACAACCCCGGAGCAGTAGTTAAAAACAAACTTACGGAAATAACCGTTCCCGACGATGTTGCAATAGGGTGTTTCGGAATGAGATTATGCTCCGGTGAAGCACCTGCATATAATACTCTCGGAGGCGGTCCGTGTCAGGCACGCCGTCGCGGGACACTGTTTACATTCCGAATAAACTCATCCGTTCCGCCGACATCAGTACCGAAATTGACATTGTCCCAAGGCGAAGGTTGTACTGTTGCAATAACAGATTCCGAAGGAAACCCCATGTCGAGCGGTGATGAAGTAGAAGCAGGCGAGTCGTTGAATATCGAGGTTTCCATAACGGATGAAAATTATCTCCTCGACAAGATACGTGTAAATGGAGTTCCCGTAGCATATACCGAATCGGGCGATAATGTATATACGGCAACAGTCAGCGCGTCATCATCAGGCGCCAACGTGGTAGTAACAACAAGAGAAAAAGCATATTGTACCTCCACTGCAACAATTACGAGAACCGATCGTCCGGCATCCGAAGGGAATGACAACAGGTATCTGACAGCAGTGAAGATAACAGGAGCTACCTATAACGGAGAGGCACAAACCATCAGTATAAACGGTTTGTCGCAAGATGCCCACAGGTGCGTGTATGAAGACCACACCGATCAGGTGCTTAAATGCTCGCCGGGCGATGTGCTTACCCCGACATTGACCTTTAACGGAGCATGGATGCATAAATATGTATATGTCGATTGGGATCGCAACTATACTTTCGATGTAGGTACTTCGGCCGATTGGAAAGAGCTGGTATCGTTTAACTATATCGACGGAGTAAACTCGGCAGGAGCAACTGCTGCACAAGACGGGTCGGCAGGAATGGGTACATTTGTCGTTCCGGAGGACGCGTCGGGAGAATACAGAATACGTTTCAAACTCGACTGGGACAGCACAGATCCGTGCGGACGTTTCGATAGCGGGAACTCTATATTGAATAACGCAGGAGGAATAGTCGATTTCATACTCGATGTAGACAATCCGACATCGGGAGTAGAAGAGATAACCGATATGCCGTTCTCGGTAATAGGAGGAAGCGGTAAAATATATCTGGCATCATCAACAAATGCAACAGTCGATGTAATAGATGCAAAATCGGGACTTATCTACAAGAAAGGGTATAATGTTATAGGAAATGCCGAAATACAACTCCCTGCCGGAGTCTATCTCGTAAAAGTTGAAACAAGCGATTCATCGGAAGTAAAGAAGGTGATAGTAAGATAAATCATTTAAAAAATAACATTAACAAATCCGGGAAACGGGCTGTGCCAGATACATCGGCACAGCCCGTTTAGTTTAACAAAAACGAAAATAAAACAACATACGGCGGTCGTGAGCAGGAAAGCTGTTAATCTCCTTAAATGTTCCTGAATCCATTATGCAAGCCCAACATATGCTATTCATCAAACAGTATTCGGACAAAAGAATTTTATAATTAAAATGTCTCATACCAGTTAAACTTCCATTCGCGATTATATTGTATAAATTTGTTTAATATAAAAAAGCATATATTTATATAGTAAAAAAACACATCCCTTGTCTAAAAGAATATAAATATATATATTTGTAAAATATAGAATGATGTTTGACAAAGTTCGTTTGGTTGAAGACAGCGAAAGATGAGAGCAGGGGAGGACTGAAAAAGGAAATTTTCAAGTTGGAAAATGCCGGTTACATCCTGTTTTTGACATTGGTCGGATACGAAATATTTGATTAAGACTTTTGCCATACTATGGAAAATGAAAAAATATATCATTATAATATTTCTGATGATATCTGGAACTGTAATCTCATGTTCCCGAAAAGACACAAAAGATGAAGCGGTTTTTCCGGAAGATGAATTTTCCGATGGCGATTTGGCATTCAGACGCGGAATGGGAATATTGAGCAGGGTGGTACTTGCGGCAGATGAAAAAGGTGTTTTCTCACATGTTGGTATTTTAAAACAGATAGACGGAAAGTGGTATGTCGTCCACGCCGTTCCGGATGAATTGGAGTTTGAAGGAGACGTTGACAGGGTAAAAATAGAACCTCTATCGAAGTTTTACGCATTCGACAAGGCATCACGCGGGGCAATAATGAGATATGACGGCGATACAGCCTCAGTGCATCGTGCCGCAGAACATGCCGTGGAGATAGCAAAACGGGGAACGCTCTTCGACCATGACTACAATCTGGACGATACGACGAAGATGTATTGTACGGAAATGGTAAATTTCGTGTATGCCGAAAGCGGAATTGATCTTTCCGAAGGGAGAAGGACGGTAGCGCACATTCCCGCATTGGGAGGAATATACATAATGCCCGGAGATATATCCGGGAATAAAAAACTTGAATTGATATACCAGTTTATAAGATAGCATATACAAGACCCCAATATTATTCATTAATTAAATTATTTAGTACGATGAAAAGATTTATTTATTTAAGCGCAGTATTTGCCGCCATGTTGCTTATGGTATCGTGTTCCGGATCAAATTCAACCCCGTCGGCAGCATTTGAAAACTATTCCTCAGGTATGGTAAGCGGAGATTATGACAAACTTACAAGCGGAATATATATTTCCGACGAAAACAAGGAAAAAGCCGATGCCATACGCGAGAGTTACAAAGAGATGATTGAAAGCAAAGGAAAATCGTCTCTTGATAAAAAAGGAGGATTGAAAGAAATTGTAGTTCTTTCCGAAGAAATATCAGAAGACGGTAACACGGCAGTAGTTAAATTCAAACAAGTATTCGGCGACGGCAGTGAAACTGAAGACGACCAGAAGATGGTTAAGGTCGGCGACGAATGGCTTATGGATGTCGGTAAATAACAATCGTTCATGAAACAGAAGAACGGAGAGAGACCTGTCGGTTCCTCTCCGTTTTTATTACGGGACGATAGTGTAAGTTTATTTACAAGAGGTTTATCTGTTTCAATTATAATAAATTTCTATGATTGACTGAAAATCCGAAAACATTGCTTTAGGTATTTATGCGTCCGATTATAAAAATGGCCACAGGGCAATCCGCAAGCAGTTTCTAATCCCGACATATTGAAGTTATATCCGAGTTAGTTCCACTGAAAATATAAACCATCATCGTTGCCGATATATCCTTCGTCCGACAGAAAGCGCAAAACCTCTATTACGTTTTCCTTCCTGTACGGCAGTTCCTCGGCAATCTCTCTTGCAGACATATTCTTTTTTGCAAGCAATATTTTTATTGCATGCATTATCTCGGCAAATTCCTTTTCGGATATTTCATCACTTTCACGTTTCAGACAATTATCGCACATTCCGCAAGGTCTGCCGCCTTTCTCTCCGAAATATTCCAACAACATCAGTTGCCGGCATTTTTTATCGTGCGTAACATACTTAATCATCATTTCTATCCTTTTGACAAACCGTTCTTTCCTCTCTTCATAAACGGCTTTGGGAATAGATACATATTTCTGCTCCTCGCGCGGAGCAGAAAAATAGATATATGGTGTTTGTTTGCGGGGGATGTAATGTATTATTTTCTGTTTCGATATGGATACTAACGACTTATAAACTTCATCAGCCGACAAGCCGGTGCGTCTTGCAATAACATCGGCCTGAACAGGTGAATATTCGGTAAAAAGACCGCTGTACGAACGCATTACACATTCCAGAACAGTTTCATCTGTCGGGTTTACCGGCGACCACCTGTAAAGCTCCTCTCTGTCCACGATAATCATCAGTCTTGCCGACGTATCGACATTCTCCACATATTCAATATATCCGCACAGTTCCAATATCTTCAAGGCATTATATAACGGCAGGAGAGGGTAGCCGTACCGCTCCCTGAAACTGTTTATTTCAAAATCGTGCATTCCCCCTTCTCCAAAGCCGACGGCAACCTGCAGATAATTGCACAATGATTCATATACTTGCAGGATAAACTCCTTTTCGGGAAAAGTATCGATAATTCTCTTTTTAAGTACCTGTTTATCCTTATCGGAGTACAAGGCAACGGCGTACGATTTTTTTCCGTCGCGACCGCATCTGCCGGCTTCCTGAAAATACTCTTCAGGCGAATTAGGCAAATCTATATGAACCACCACCCTTACATCGGGTTTGTCTATCCCCATGCCGAAAGCGTTGGTTGCAACAATTACCCGACATGCCCCGTCTTTCCACAGTTGTTGTTTTTTCCTTTTAATACGCGAATCGAGTCCCGCATGGAAAAAATCTGCACTAATATCGCGTTCTTGCAGTTCGGAGGCAATCTCTTTGCATCTCCGCCTGTTGCGGACATAAACAATGGCGCTTCCCGGAACTTTCTTTAAAATTCCGACCAGTTCGGCAATTTTGTCATCAGTCTTTCTAACCACATAAGCTATGTTGGGACGAGCAAAACTTGTTTTAAAAAGGAGCTCTTCTCTGAAAAACAGATTTTTTTGAATATCTGTAGCCACTTCAGGCGTCGCAGTGGCAGTAAGAGCCAGAACAGGCTTGTCGGGAAGCAACTTGCGGAGTTCTCCTATATTAAGATATGCCGGGCGAAAATCATACCCCCATTGCGATATACAGTGAGCCTCATCCACAACAATCATCGATACCCGCATCAATTTAAGTTTCTCGATGAAAATTTCGCTTGCAAGTCTCTCCGGTGAGACATAAAGCAATTTGTAGTTTCCGTATATGCAGTTTTCGAGAGTCGTTGCAATTTCATTGCGCGTCATGCCCGAGTGTATGTGCGCCGCCTTTACATCTATCCTTCTGAGATTGGCTACTTGGTCCTCCATAAGAGCAATAAGCGGAGTAATGACGATACATGTCCCCTCCAGAGCAAGAGCCGGAACCTGAAAGGTAATGGACTTTCCGCCGCCTGTGGGCATCAGAGCCAAAGTATCCTTTCCCGAAAGGACAGATTTGATAATATCCTCCTGCAAAGGTCTGAAAGAATCATACCCCCAGTAACGCTTCAATATGGAATAAATATCTGATTCAAGCATAACGAATGCAAATTTAGCACAATCCTCGACATGAAGTCTAAATAATGAGATAAAACACAACCGACTTCCGATATCGGACTTGCAAACTTGTCAGTCTCCGTATCAAATAAGTCTGTCGTTTTGTCATATTTGAGCCCCCTTTAATGTTTGGCACAAAATTGGCAATACAAAAAGCAGCCGTACAAAAGAAGTACGGCAAAAGGAAATTAAAATTACTAACTTTAAAATAGAAACAAAATGAATATCAAACCGTCAGCAGACAGAGTGCTGGTAAAACCCGCACCTGCAGAAGAGAAGACAGTAGGTGGCATTATAATCCCCGACTCGGCTAAAGAGAAACCGTTGCAGGGCGAAGTTATCGCAACCGGAAACGGAACTAAAGACGAAGAAATGGTTGTAAAGGAGGGAGATACCGTACTTTACGGCAAATATTCCGGAACGGAAGTCGAATTCGACGGAGTAAAATATCTTATCATGCGTCAGTCTGACATATTGGCTGTATTGAAATAATAAATTTGGAATAATAAAATAAATAATCATGGCAAAAGAAATCAAATTCAATATCGATGCTCGCGAAGAGTTGAAAAAAGGTGTCGATGCATTGGCAGATGCCGTTAAAGTAACGCTCGGTCCCAAAGGCCGCAATGTCATTATCGAGAAAAAATTCGGAGCACCCCATATAACAAAAGACGGTGTTACCGTTGCAAAAGAAGTGGAGCTCGAAGACAAGTTCCAGAACATGGGTGCACAGTTGGTAAAAGAAGTAGCATCCAAAACCGGCGACGATGCTGGAGACGGAACAACCACGGCAACCGTATTGGCGCAGGCAATAATAAATGTAGGCCTGAAGAATGTAACAGCAGGAGCCAACCCTATGGATTTGAAACGCGGTATAGACAAAGCTGTCGCTAAAATCGTAGAAAACATAAAGTCGCAGGCACAGGAAGTAGGCGACGACTTCAACAAAATAGAGTCGGTAGCCCGTATCTCCGCCAACAACGACGAAGAAATAGGCAAGCTCATTGCCGAGGCCATGCGTAAAGTAAAGAAAGAAGGCGTAATAACGGTCGAAGAGGCAAAAGGTACCGATACTACGGTAGAGGTAGTTGAAGGTATGCAGTTCGACAGAGGATATATCTCTCCCTATTTCGTAACCAATACCGAAGATATGGAATGCGAGATGGAGCGTCCTTACATATTGATATTCGACAAGAAAATATCCTCCCTTAAAGACATGCTTCCCATACTCGAAGCAACAGCACAGTCGGGACGCCCCCTTTTGATAATAGCAGAAGATGTTGATAGCGAGGCTCTTGCAACCCTCGTGGTAAACCGTCTGCGCGGATCGTTGAAAGTTTGTGCCGTAAAAGCCCCGGGCTTCGGCGACAGACGCAAAGAGATGCTCGAAGACATAGCAGTACTTACAGGCGGTATAGTAATATCCGAAGAAAAAGGATTGCAGCTCGAAAAAGCCACTATCGACATGCTCGGAACAGCCGAGAAAGTAACCGTCGATAAAGACAACACCACTATTGTAAACGGAGCAGGCGACAAAGATGCCATAGCAGCCCGCGTAGCACAGATAAAGACTCAGATAGAGAAGACCACCTCCGATTACGACAAGGAAAAGTTGCAGGAGCGTCTTGCCAAACTCGCTGGCGGAGTAGCCGTTCTCTATATCGGCGCACCGTCCGAAGTAGAGATGAAAGAGAAGAAAGACCGTGTGGACGATGCTTTGAGCGCAACCCGTGCCGCAATAGCCGAAGGTATAGTACCCGGTGGAGGCGTAACATACATACGGGCCATATCGGCAATAGAGAACCTCAAAGGCGACAACGATGACGAACAGACAGGTATCGACATAGTAAAACGTGCCGTAGAAGAGCCGCTTCGTCAGATAGTTGCAAATGCAGGACTTGAAGGAGCCGTAATAGTACAAAACGTAAAAGACGGCAAAGGCGATTACGGATACAATGCACGTACCAATACATACGAGAACTTCTTCGAAGCAGGAGTTATCGACCCTGCCAAAGTTTCCAGAGTAGCATTGGAAAACGCAGCCTCAATATCCGGAATGTTCCTCACAACCGAGTGCGTAATAGCAGAAAAGAAAGAGGAAAACCCCGCACCCATGGGAGCACCCGGAATGGGCGGCATGGGAGGAATGGGCGGCATGATGTAATACCGGTTCCACACCAGACGGCTCTATAAGGCAGAGCCTGAAAAATACCCGACTTTTTTATACCGGACAGGTAAAAGAGGTCGGGCTATTTTTTTGTCTCTCTACCGTCGGTTTTGTAAATTAGCGGCACAAATCATCCATATATGACAGAACGAGAAAAAATGCTGGCAGGACTCCCATATACAGCTTCTTCACCCGAACTGGTAGAAGAACTGACAAACGTAAAGATGCTCCTGCACAAATACAACATGCTGCTCCCGTCCGACAAAGAAACGATGCGTCGGATGTTGGACGAACTGTTGGGGGCGCATGGCGAACGCTTTACCATATTGCAGCCGTTTTATTGCGATTACGGAAAAAATATAATTGTAGGAGAAGATTTCTTTGCAAACTTCGGATTTACCGTTCTCGACGAAGGTGTCGTAAAGATAGGAAAAAATGCCTTTATCGGTCCGAACGTAAGCATATATACCGCGTGCCATCCCCTCAATCCCGTAGAACGTAACCGCGCAATAGAATGGAGCAGGGGAGTAACCATAGGCGACAACGTATGGATAGGCGGCAGTGTAACGATATGCCCCGGTGTAACCATAGGCAACAATGTAACGATAGGAGCGGGCAGTGTCGTAGTAAAAGATATACCCGACAATTGTGTCGCTGTCGGAAATCCGGCACGCGCAATAAAACAATTGTCATTCTAACAACCCTGAATATGGTCAGAATAGGAGTTCTATCCGATACCCACGGATATTGGGACGACCGCTATGCAAAATACTTTTCTCAATGCGATGAGATATGGCATAGCGGCGATATAGGGTCTATGGAGATAATACGGCGGTTGCAGGAGATAAAACCGTTGCGTGCGGTATATGGAAATATAGACGGACAAGATATAAGAGGTATATGCCCCAAACATCAGCGTTTCGAGATAGAGAACGTATCGGTATGGATGACGCATATTGGTGGCTATCCCGGACGGTATGCTCCGGAAGTAAAACCGGAGATATTCAGGAATCCCCCGCGTCTTTTCGTTTCGGGCCACTCGCATATCCTGAAAGTGATGTACGACGAATCGCTGGACTTGCTGCATATAAACCCCGGGGCGGCCGGCATCTACGGAGCCCAGTGCGTAAGGACGATACTCTGTTTCACAATCGACGGAGAATCATTCAAAGATATGGAAGTAATAGAATTGAACAGGAAGTGAGAAAAAGATATATCGGAGTATGGCAAAAGAAAAAAAAACGATATTGCAAAAGAACATCATGTCCGGTATGGCGAAAACAATTTCCTGTATGCTCGTGATATTCATGACAGTCGCCTGCAATCGCGGCGACAAGCAGGAATTCGAGATATACGGAAAGGTAACAGGAGCAGATATGGAAGGGAGTCTGATATACCTCGCAGGACTGGAAGGCAACACGTTGGTATATGCCGACAGTACGGTTATATCCGACAGTACGTTCGTATTTACCGGCATACAGGACAAACCGCAGATAAAATTCCTGATACCGTTGCGCGGTGTACATCCGACGTATGTGCCCCGGCCGTTCATACTCGAGAACGGACGCATAGGAGCGACAATTAGCGACAGCGGAATGTATGTATCAGGTACTCCGCTGAATGACGAACTCAATAAATATCGGCAGAAAAAAATCGAATTCGATTCAAAAAAAGCAGCACTACACGCCACATATAGAGATTCGTTACAAAAAATGACAAAAGAGAAGGAGAACTCTTTTCTTGAACAGTACAAGTCGATAGAAAAAGCCGAATCAGAATATATAGTCGATGTAGTCGATAAAAACAACGATAACGTATTGGGCGGATATATACTGCTTGAAAACAGATATATATTGTCGAACGAGCAGAAGAAAACGGTATTGTCCGATGCCAAGGACGAATTTTTCTTGTTGGACGGGATAGCATCTATCGACGAGTCGTTAAAACGCCGCAACAATATCAGTGCAGGACAAAAAATTCCAGATGTAAAATTACTTGACAATAATGACGGTGAAATGCACAACTTGTCCGAATATATCGGAAAAGGAAACTTCTCGATTATAAACGTATGGGCATCGTGGTCAGTTCCGTCGGTTGTGGAAATTTACGACTTAAAGTCTGTGGCGAAAAAATACGGCAGTAGAGGAGTAGAGCTGCTCTCCATATCAATAGATACCATATCCGACGAGTGGGTCAAAGCGATAAAAAAGAACAGAATGTATTGGACCAATCTTGCCGATTTGAAAGGGTGGGACAGTAATGTAACATTGCGGTATCAAATAAACTCTATACCGAGTTATACCCTGATAAACCCCGACGGTACCATAATAGTTTTCGACGGAACTCTTGAAGAGGTAGATATAAAACTGAATCAGTTGTTGAATAACTGACAAGCACCTTTCCCCGAACAAGCGAGGAGGCGGGATTCTAAGTACAACAATCCCGCCTCCTCGCTTATTATGGAAAAGATATCAGTTATCTGTTCTTATACATGTCGTCGTAGTATTTTTCATACTCGCCCGAAGTGATGTTGTCCATCCACTCCTGATTATCGAGATACCAGCGGACGGTCTTTTCGATTCCTTCCTCAAACTGCAGACTCGGTTCCCAGCCCAATTCCTTTTGCAGTTTGGAAGAATCTATGGCATAGCGCATATCGTGGCCGGCGCGGTCGGTTACGAAAGTGATGAGGTTCATGTCTTCGTCCTCTTTGCGCCCCAATAACCTATCCACGGTATTGATAACCACCTTTATAATATCTATGTTTTTCCATTCGTTAAATCCCCCGATATTGTAAGTCTCGGCAACTTTGCCTTCGTGGAATATCAAATCTATGGCGCGGGCATGGTCCTCCACAAAGAGCCAGTCGCGGACATTTTCGCCCTTACCATATACCGGAAGAGGTTTTTTATGCCTGATATTGTTTATGAACAGAGGAATCAGTTTCTCGGGGAACTGGTAAGGCCCGTAGTTGTTCGAGCAGTTCGTAACTATTGTCGGCATACCGTACGTATCGTGAAAGGCGCGGACAAAATGGTCGCTGCTTGCTTTCGACGCCGAATAAGGACTGTGCGGATTGTATTTCGTATCTTCGCGGAAAAATTCAGTACCGTAAGCAAGGTGATGTTCCGCCGATGATGCCGTTGTCGAGAACGGCGGTTTTACACCTTCCGGGTTGGTTAGTTCCAGAGCTCCGTAAACCTCGTCGGTTGAGATATGATAAAAGCGTTTCCCTTCATATTTTTCAGGAAGAGATTCCCAATATAGTTTGGCCGCTTGCAGCAAACTCAGCGTTCCCATTACGTTTGTGCGGGCAAAAGTAAAAGGGTCTTTTATCGAGCGGTCCACATGGCTCTCTGCCGCAAGATGAATTATGCCGTCCACACTATACTGTTTCATAAGCGACATTATAGAGTCGAAGTCGCAGATATCGGCTTTTACGAATGTATAGTTGTCCTTCTTTTCAATATCCTTCAGGTTTGCAAGATTACCTGCATAAGTCAGTTTGTCCAGATTTATGATACGGTAATCGGGATATTTATTTACGAAAAGGCGTACTACATGCGAGCCTATAAATCCGGCGCCACCGGTAATGACTATATTCCTTTTAAACTCCATATTATTGAATTGAAATTTTTGCTGTGATTAAAAATATAATGTTACAGAGAAGCCCCGTTTTTAATATTTGCCATGCATCTTTTTAAAGAATCGACCCAATAAGGGATTGCTATGCCGAAGGTTTCTTTTATTTTCGTCTTGTCGAGAACAGAATAACTCGGACGCACTACTTTCGACGGGAATTCACTGCTGTGGCACGGCTGAATGTCGCATCCGGCGTTACCCGCATATTCGGCAATCATTTTCGTAAAATCGAACCACGAGCAGACCCCTTCATTTGAATAGTGGTATATACCCGCCTTCCCCTCAAACTTGCGATTTTCGATAATATCGAAAATCGCGGAAGCCAAATCGTATGCATAAGTAGGCGTTCCCACTTGGTCGAATACGACTTTCAGTTGCGGTTTGGTAGCGGTAAAAGCAAGCATCGTTTTCAGGAAATTCTTCCCGAACTCGCTATAAAGCCATGCCGTACGGATTATTACATATTTGCATCCCGAAGAGATGACCGCCTCTTCCCCGTGAAGTTTCGTAACGCCGTAAACGCCCGTAGGATTGGCCGGTTCATTCTCCCTGCACGGGGTATTGTTTCTTGTCCCGCCAAAAACATAATCGGTAGAAACATGGAACAGCCATCCTCCATTATCAGCCATGACAGCCGCAATATTCCCCACTGCCGTAGCGTTTAGCAATTCTGCAAATTCGCGGTCGTCTTCAGCTTTATCAACATTTGTATATGCCGCACAATTTACCACTATTTTTATATCATTATCGCAAATGAAGTTCCTTACGGCGGCAGTATCGGTTATGTCGAGTTCGGCTACATCCGTAAAGATGTAATTATCCTTACTCATTTCTGAGACAATGCGCATTTCGTTGCCCAATTGTCCGTTTGCCCCTGTTACCAATACATTCATTCCGAGTACAGATTCACGTTAATATCGAACGGGTTGTCGAGATCCGCCAATAAAGGATTCGTTATATCCTTGTCGCTGAGTATGGCTTTTTCCTGCGGTATTCTCCAGTCTATACCGAGGCTTTTGTCCTGCAACAGAATACCACCCTCCGATTGAGGCGCATAATAGTTGTCGCATTTATATTGGAATATGGCAGTATCGCTCAATACGGCAAAACCGTGCGCAAAACCTCTCGGGATAAAAAATTGCAGATGATTCTCTTCGTTAAGTTCCACTGCAACATATTTGCCGAACGTAGGAGACCCCTTGCGTATATCCACTACAACGTCCAATACTGCCCCTTTTACACATCTGACTAATTTACTTTGAGTAAACGGCGGCCTTTGGAAATGCAGTCCGCGTATTACCCCGTATGACGACATGCTCTCGTTGTCCTGAACAAATTTTATCGGCATCACTTTTTCGCAAAATTCCCTTTCCGAGAACGATTCAAAAAAGTATCCGCGCTTGTCGTGGAATATCCGCGGTTTAACAACAAGAACTCCCTTTATCTCGGTTTCGATAATTTCCATATTACTCCAAGTTGCTTTCCCCGGTTTTCTCTACCTCGGTTATTACTTTAAGCAAATACTTGCCGTATTGGTTTTTCAGCATCGGGGCTGCAAGTTCGCGCATCTTATCGGCAGAAATCCACCCTTTACGGAATGCTATACCCTCCAGACATGCAATCTTCAATCCCTGACGTTTCTCTATTACTTCAATGAATATCGACGCTTCCGATAAAGAGTCGTGCGTCCCCGTATCCAACCAAGCAAATCCTCGACCCAGAGTCTGAACCTTTAATTCCCCTTCCGACAAGAAAGTCTGGTTTACCGTGGTTATTTCCAGTTCCCCTCTCGGAGACGGTTTTATGGTTTTTGCAATATCCACAACCTTGTTCGGGTAAAAATAGAGCCCCACTACGGCATAATTCGATTTCGGCTTTTCAGGTTTCTCCTCTATGGAAAGACAGTTTCCGTTCGAATCGAATTCCGCCACACCATATCTTTCGGGGTCATCCACCCAATAGCCGAACACAGTGGCTTTTTTGTCCACTTCGGCATTCCTTACAGCCTCCTTAAGCAACTTTGACAGACCGTTCCCGTGGAATATATTGTCTCCGAGGACAAGACAGACAGAATCATTGCCGATAAACTTGTCGCCTATAATGAACGCCTGAGCCAGACCGTCGGGCGAAGGCTGTTCGGCATATTCGAAGCGGACGCCAAAATTAGAACCGTCTCCCAGTAACCTTCTAAAAGCCGGCAAATCGTCAGGTGTAGAGATAATCAGAATTTCACGAATACCGGCCAACATCAGCACCGATATCGGATAGTATATCATCGGCTTGTCGTAGATTGGCAACAACTGTTTGCTGACGCCTTTTGTAATAGGATACAATCTTGTGCCGCTTCCACCGGCCAATACGATACCTTTCATGATAGTACAAAAATAATAGTTATTAATTTGTTACAAGTCAGTCCCCGTCGGATTTATCCGAATACCTGTCCGTATGATAATGCAAATATACTATTTTTTGGTTTTATTGAATATATGACTGTAGTCTTTATAATAAATAGAATCCTGTCGGAAAACAATAATTGGACGACAAGAGACACAATAATGCTGTAACCGGTTAAACAAACTTTATTCTTTTGTCAGTTCGGCGCGTCTTCGATAGCACTCAGTAATATCTTTGTTGCACAATGCCCTGTATATTTTAAGCGATGCCCATGCATCGGTAGCCGCATAGCGCTTTTGAGCATCGCTCAATATTTCCGCGTCCCAATTGGATAATCGTTGCGATTTGGATATTTTCTTGTCGAACAATATGGCATATATTTTTTGAAGGCTTTTCTCTCCGATATTGAACTTTTCGACCAGTTCCTGAATCTCGACGAATCCGTAAGGCGAGAATGTTGCCGCCTTATGCAGCATTAAAAAATCGTCTTTCAGAGAAACCCCTATCTTGATTATGCTTCTATTCTCGAAAAAGTTCTTTATTTCGTCAGTAATGCCGGTAAGATTTATCCTGAAAAGGATGCAGCACTCGTCGGTCGCTATTTGCAAGAGCGATATTTTATTGCTTTTCCCTTTTTTAAAGGACGGCTTGCTTTCGGTATCAATACCCACCATATCGAACATTGAAAGATATTCGATACCCTTTTTTACATCCGCAGGAGTCTGTGCAACGATTATCCGTCCCGGAAAACACTCTGTTTCCAAGGCTGCGACCTCCTCTTTCGATATTTTTATTTTATCGTTTGCCGGTTTTCCTTCAGCGTTTGTTGTTTTTTTATCGCTCGTGTTCGTGTCGGCAATGACATTCGTGTCCGTGTTTTCCGTCTCCGCAATCACATTCTTCATCATCATCTTCCTGGTAAAGAGTTTCAGTATCGTTTCTTTCATCATAGTTTTCATCATCATCACTCTCCGAATAGCAAAGAGAATGCAGCGGCCGCATTACGTTAGCGATTTTTTGCCCCCAATACTCTTTAAAACTCTCAATGCACTCGGTAAGAGCCGCTCTCGACAAATCATCGTCCCCAAGGCGATAAATCGACAAGAAGTCCTTTATATCCTGATAAATATCGGCAATATCTTCCGATATGAATGCCGTTATCGGAGTGTCGCTGTACTGCATATCCTCAACGAAGACCTCCAGATATGCATCATGGATGCCGAGCAGATTCTCGATAGCACACCTTATATCATTATAAATCTCTTCAGTTACGAATCTTTCCGGATAATCGACATAATACTCCTCCGGGGTTATAAGCGAAGCCTTAAGATACAGCAGCGGGAGCAGTTTCGTCAATTTGTCGGTAAACTCATCCCTCGACATGCTCCGCGCCCTTTCGACAAAAGCGCAAAATTCCGCACCGACCGTTACAAATTCCACGCTATTCTTACCATAAACATAACCGTCCATATCCTATCTGTATAATCCGTTATCAATAATATAGTCCATTACACCCGGCGGAACACAATAGTTCAATCTCCTGCCCATTCCAGCGTATTTCCTGATATAAGTCGAAGATATTTCCATTTCGGGAGCATCGCAAAAAGTAACCTTTCCGTTTTCCGGAATAGTGTTTGTTTTACATCCCGGACGCGGGAAAACAAGAAGCCCGAAGTTCTCTGCAATATACTCGTGCCTGTACCATTTGTCGAATATGTTCCAGTTGTCTCCGCCGATAATCAGCGAAAAAGAATGTTGCGGATATTCCGCTTTCAAAACATCCAGCATATCGGCTGTATATGACGGAACCGGAAGTTTTGTCTCAACGTCGCAATATTTCATGCGGGTATCGTTCCCTATGGCCATTTTAAGCATTGCCACGCGATGCTTTATATCCGATAACCCTTCAGCCGATTTAAGAGGATTCCGAGGAGATACCGAAAACCATATCTCGTCCATTCCGGCAAATTCGCATATATGCTCGGCAATTATCATGTGCCCGACATGAATCGGGTCGAAAGAACCGGAAAAAATCCCTATATTCATTATTTATCCAAAAACTCAGTTATGGCATTCAGCGTTTCGGCCTTTGCAATCTCCAGATTATCATTCAAAATCACCTTGTCGAATTTAGGAGCATACGAAATCTCAAATTCAGCCTTTGCAAGACGTTTCTCAATAGTTTCAGCCGAATCGGTATTCCTGCCGATAAGACGCGTTCTCAGAGCCTCTATGCTCGGAGGCATTATGAAAACCGACAATGCATCATTGCCGAACACGTTTTTCAAATTAACACCACCGGCCACATCAATATCGAAAACCACATTCTTCCCGTCGTTTCTCAAACGTTCCACTTCACTTTTCAAAGTGCCGTAAAAATTATCCTTATATACCTCCTCGTATTCAAGAAATTCATCATTTGCGATTCTCTTCCTGAATTCGTCAGGCGACAGAAAATAATACTCCCTGCCGTTTACCTCGCTGCCCCTCGGAGCTCTCGAAGTGGCCGAAACGGAAAAAGCAAGATTAAGGCCGCACCCCAGCAAATAATTTACGATAGTCGATTTCCCCGAACCCGATGGGGCGGAAAATATTATTAACTTACCCTTTCCCATTGTCAAAGCGCATTTAGTATTTGCTCCTTAATCTGTTCCAGCTCATCCTTCATCCTTACCACTATACGTTGCATTTCGGCATGGTTGGCTTTAGAACCGAGCGTATTTATCTCGCGCCCCATTTCCTGCGCAATAAAGCCAAGTTTCTTGCCCTGACCCTGTTTACCGTCCATCGTCTCCATGAAATATTTCAAATGATTGTCCAGACGGTGTTTCTCTTCATTTATATCCAGTTTCTCTATATAATAGATTATTTCCTGCTCCAACCGGTTCTTGTCGTATTCAGCACCACGCAACTTTTCCAGCCCCTCCATAATACGAGTCCGGGTCTTTTCAATCCTCTCCTTTTCATACGGCTCCACCTCTTTAAGTAAAGCTGCAATATTGTCAATCTTTTGAGCAAACAACCTCTGCAACATTTCGCCCTCCTGTTTCCTGAAAGCGTTAATATGTTCAAGAGCCTCCTGCAAACCTTTCATTATGGCGCTCTCCTCATCTTCATCTACAACAGGAGTCTCCGAAATTATCGCATCAGGAAGTTTCAGAAGCAGAGGAAACCAGTCGGCAGGCGTATTTATGCCCAGTTCCGCAGCCGCATTCTCAATCTGTGTCTTGTACCCCTTTATTACGGTACGGTTTATAGTCGGAGTTTTATCTCCTTTCTGATTCTCTATCGATATAGTCAGGTCGATTTTTCCCCGTTCGAGCGATTTGGAAATTTCGTTTCTGATGCGCCCCTCCATGCCGGAGTAAGCCGAAGGAATCCTTGTGTACAAATCGAGCTGTTTACTGTTTAGCGATTTAATCTCAATTGTAATATCACGCGACGGGAGTTTTACCGAAGCCTTCCCGTAACCTGTCATTGAATATATCATAATAATCCGTTGAAAAATTCCAAAAGCAAAGATAATATATTTTATCCTTTTTATTCCGCCATAAAAATCCGCCAATTACAAGACTTGCACCTACAACACCTGCAATAATCGGAAAACTGTTTAACAACACATCGCACAAGACCGCGTAAAACAATAAAAAATTTGTTTATACATCATTCATGCACTATCTTTGTAAAAGGTTGTAACATACTATGCGGAAACCCACCTATACCGTGTCGCGATAGCCGAATAAGAGTAAAACAGGTTTTCCGCAGAATAAAAAAACAGAAAAAGAAGATGCCTTGCATAATAAATATAGAAACCTCGACAAAGGTCTGTTCGGCAGCCGTAACGATAGACGGAACGGTAGCCCTGCAAAAAGTCAGTTACGAAGGGCCGTCCCATGCATCGCTGTTGGGCGGATACGTTAAGGACTTGATGCAGTTCCTTAAAGACAACCATATAACCCCCGAAGCTGTAGCCGTAAGTTCAGGCCCGGGGTCATACACGGGCTTGCGAATCGGCGTATCGATGGCAAAAGGGCTCTGTTTCGGGATGGAGATACCGTTAATATCCGTAACCACAACCGAACTGATGACCGTCGGCGTAATGTTCGACGATACCGTACCCGAAGAAGCGTTGCTGTGTCCCATGATAGATGCCCGACGCATGGAAGTATATACCTCAATATATGACAGGGCGTTAAACGAAATACTCCCATTGGGCGCATATATAATCGGCGAAGAAAGTTTCAAAGAAATTCTCGAAAAGCACAAGGTGGTATTTTTCGGCGACGGTTCGGAAAAGTGCAAAAACGTGATAAAGCATCCCAACGCCATGTTCCTGCCCGATATAGTACCGCTGGCATCGAATATGCTGCCCCTGTCCGAACGCGCATTCAGGAGCGGAACATTCCAGGACGTAGCATACTTTCAACCCGAATACATAAAAGAATTTCAGGCAACAATACCCAAAAACAAAGTTATAAACCCCGGTCTCTAAAAAAGTTCGGGCAAAGAAGGACAAACACATAAATACCAAAGCAAAATGTTCGAATACAATACACAGATGAAAAAAATGGTACTTCCCGAGTACGGCCGCAACGTACAGCGCATGGTGGATTATTGCCTTACCATAAAAGACCGCGACGAAAGAACCCGATGCGCATACGCCATAGTAGCCACCATGGGAAATCTGTTTCCGCATCTGCGCGACATAGACGAGTTCAAACACAAGTTGTGGGATCACCTCGCAATAATGTCCGATTTTAAACTCGACATAGACTATCCGTGCGAAATTGTAAAAAGAGAAAATCTGCGAACACGTCCCGAACCGGTACCGTACAAACTCGAGCCCATAAAATACCGGCATTACGGAAAAATCGTAGAAGAGATGCTGAAGAAATGTTGCGAGTATCCCGAAGGTCCCGAACGCGATGCGCTCATTTCGCTACTGGCCAATCACATGAAAAAGTCCCTATACACATGGAACAAGGATGTAATAGAAGACGACAAGATATTAAAAGACCTTATGGAATACACCGAAGGAAAAATAGACATATCGGTTGCCGACTTGAAACTCCGTTCAGCCAGAGACTATATGCCCAATAAAAAAGGCGGAATGCGCAAACGCAACCAATAATAAACGAAAACGATAAACAACCCCCAATAATCACAAAATCGAACCCCATGTCATCATTTATAATAGAGGGAGGACGCAAGCTAAACGGCGACCTCGTTCCCAAAGGAGCGAAAAATGAAGCATTGGAAGTGTTGTGCGCAGTATTGCTTACCGACGAAGAAGTACAGATAAGCAATATCCCCAATATCCGAGACGTGAACAACCTTATACAGTTACTGTCCGATATGGGGGTAAAAGTAACCCGTACGGGAAAAGGCTCATACAGTTTCAAGGCCGACAGTATAGACATGGATTACCTGAACAGCCCAGAATTTATCGACAAATGCTCCTCGCTCAGAGGCTCCGTCATGATAGTCGGCCCACTCGTAGCCCGATTCGGACGCGCCCTCGTCCCCCAACCCGGAGGCGATAAAATCGGACGTCGCAGATTAGACACCCATTTCCTCGGAATACAGAAATTAGGAGCAAGATTCACATACAACCCCGAAAAACACATATACGAAATATACGCCGACAAACTGAAAGGGTGCTACATGCTTCTCGACGAAGCCTCCGTAACCGGTACAGCCAATATCCTTATGGCTGCGGTATTGGCCGAAGGCACCACGACAATATACAATGCAGCATGCGAACCATACCTGCAGCAGTTATCCAAGATGCTGAACTCTATGGGCGCAAAAATAGAAGGCATAGGATCCAATCTCCTCACCATACAAGGAGTACGTTCACTCGGCGGATGTACACATCGCCTGTTGCCCGACATGATAGAAGTAGGCAGTTTTATAGGAATGGCAGCCATGACAGGTTCCGACATAAGAATAAAAGATGTCTCGTTCAAGGATTTGGGAATAATACCCGAAGTATTTCGCCGCATGGGTATAAAACTGTTGAAAGAAGAAGACAACATATATATACCCCAGCACGACCGTTACGAAATAGAAACCTTTATCGACGGCTCCATAATGACCTTTGCCGATGCACCGTGGCCCGGTCTGACACCCGACCTGCTGAGTGTAATACTCGTAGTCGCCACACAGGCGAAAGGAAGCGTGCTGATACATCAGAAAATGTTCGAAAGCCGACTCTTCTTTGTCGATAAGCTGATAGACATGGGTGCTCAAATAATATTATGCGATCCGCACAGAGCCGTGGTAATAGGGCAGGCAAAAGAAATACCCCTCAGAGCAACCACAATGGTCTCGCCCGACATACGTGCAGGAATAGCATTACTCATAGCCGCAATGTCGGCAAAAGGGACAAGCACGATACACAACATAGACCAGATAGACCGCGGGTACGAAGAAATAGATGTCCGCCTGAATGCCATAGGAGCATCGATAAAACGAGTAGGAAACAATGATTGACAGAGCCGAACTGACAGAAATAGGGAAAATAGTCAAGACACATGGAGTAGGAGGCGAGCTCGTTGCAGTCATCTCCCGCGAAGATACCGATTTCGACGCATCCGAATATCTTGTATGCGATATAGACGGAATATACGTCCCATTCTTTTTGGCGTCGTACCGGTACAAAGGAGTCAATTCCGTGATACTTAAATTCGATGATATAGACAATATAGCGGAAACAGCAACAATGATAAACCGCAAGCTCTATATCCCGAAAGAAAAGAGTGCCGGGACATCCGAATCCGCCGTCATATCCGATACGTTGAGCGGATACAGCATAACAATATCCGGCGATAAAATAGGAACAATCGTGGCAATAGACGGAACACCCGAAAATCCCCTGTTCGTAGTCGAAGGCGAAACAAAAGAATATTTGATTCCGGCAACCGAGGATTTCGTTACAGGAATAGACGACGAAGCAAAAACGATAGAGATGAAACTTCCAGAAGGGTTGTTGGAACTGTAGTCGGCGAACGACGGCAAGCAGTGTCGTTTGCAATAAAAACAGCGCGTAACATTACACAAAACAAGAAACAGAATAAAAAACCAAACAATAACACAAAAAGGCTATGAAGTATTTCAATTATCTGCTATTCGGAGCGATGCTCTTCTCCGGAAGCATAACGGCAGGCGAGATTTCCGTATATCCCCAACCGCGCAGCATGCAAATTTCGCAGGGAACAGTATCGATAACAAGCCAACCCCGGATAATCGGACAAGAAGAAGCCTCCCCGATAGCATTGGCAAGTATCGAGGCACTTTTTAAAGACAAACCGGAAGCAACAGCTGGCACTTCCCGATTCAGTATCATAATAGGCGAGCGCGGCGATAAATCGGTAAAAAAATATACCCGCAATATCCCGCAAAAAGCCGACGGATACTATCTTAAAATATCGGACAATACGGTAATAATAGCAGGAAACGACGAACGGGGAACATACTACGGAGTAAAAACCCTCGGCCAACTTATAGAAAACGGGCAGCTCCCCGAGGTAGAGATAACCGACTATCCCGTAGCCGCATACCGCGGAGTAGTAGAAGGCTTTTACGGTACACCGTGGAGCATGAAAGCCAGAGCGGAGCAAATGAGTTTCTACGGCGATTATAAGATGAACACCTATATATACGCACCCAAGGACGACCCGTATCACCGTTCGCCCAACTGGCGCGACCCGTATCCGGCAGAAAAAGCAGCCGAGTTGAAAGCACTTGTAGAAACGGCAAATGCCAACGGTGTCGATTTCGTATGGGCAATACATCCGGGACAAGACATAAGGTGGAACGACGAAGACAGAGATTTCCTGATACACAAATTCGAACAACTGTACGATTTGGGCGTACGGTCATTTGCCGTATTCTTCGATGACATAACAGGCGAAGGAACAGATCCCGTACGGCAGGCCAATCTGTTGAACTATATCGACGACAACTTCAACAAAAGCAAACCCGACCTAAAACCGTTGCTGATGTGTCCGACCGTCTATACCGGGTCATGGGGAAAACAGAACGATTACCTCAAGACCATGGGCGACATGCTGAATCCCGACATAAACATAATGTACACCGGCGAAGAAGTAATAGTATCCATAACGCGCGAAAGCGTCGATTGGGTAAACTCGCAGATAAAACGCCCCGTATATATCTGGTGGAACTTCCCTGTTACCGATTATGTACGCAACCGATTACTTATGGGGCCCGTATATGGAAACGACACGACATTCACATCCGCCGACATAACAGGATTCCTGTCCAACCCCATGGAACATGCCGAAGCCTCCAAGATAGCCATATATTCGATAGCCGACTATTCATGGAATCCGGCCACATTCAACGGCGAAAAATCGTGGAAAGACGCCATAGCAATGCTGATGCCGAAAGATGCAGACGCCCTCGAATGTTTTGCCCGGAACAATTCCGATCCCGGCGACGGCTGGTTCAACTGGCGCAGAGAAGAATCAAAAGAGATAGCCCCGTATGCCGCGCGCTTTGCCGAAGCAGTTAAAAAAGGAGAAAAACCCTCGGACGAAGACTATGCACGAATGAAATGCGAATTCGAAAAAATAGTCTCCTCATCCGACCGTCTGTTGGCAAACGACGAAAACGAAGCATTAGTAAAAGAGATAGGCACATGGGTACGGCAGTTCAAACTCCAAGGAGAAACCGGACGTGAAGTTTTGGCCATGGTAAAAGCATACAACAAAGCCGATTCCGCAATGTTCATGGCCAAGTACAAACATGTGCGCGCGTTGCAGCAACAGAGTTTCGTCCTCGATCAGACCAACAACCAGAACGAATACCATCCCGGAATACTTGTAGGGACGCGAGTACTACAACCGTTCATAAACGAAGTCTTCTCCGGGATAACAAAATCCTACAATGCAAAATACGGAACAACATTGGAAATAATGTCCGAATACTCGCCGCATAAATTCGACACCACCATAGAGCAGCTTAAAGGAGCACCCGTACGCGTAAAAGGCGAGAACATACAAATACCCCCGCAACTGGAAGTAATACGGTGGGGTGCAGGCTGTTATGTACAAATCGACCTTGCAGAACCGCTGGAGGCAGTAAATGTCCAGATAAATCTCGAAAAGACCACCCCCGAAATATGGAAATTCGAAGTACTTGCAGGAAACGGCGAATGGATGTCGCTACCTTTGACGACCGAGAACGGCGAAATGACAGCCAAAATCGACCGGGAGATAAAAGGCGCACGTCTGACCAACATATCAGGCCGTGATCTTGAAGTATTCCTCAGAAAGTGGAATCTTGTCGTGAAGAAATAAAACGGACAGACAATGCAAATATGACAATCCCCGACGAGAAACATAAACTCTCGCCGGGGATTCTTGTAAAAGCAAAGCACGCTGCCAATCAGAAATACTTTACAGCCCCCTCATCGAAGAAACCTTTAGCTTTCGGCGATTCATCGGCAACGCCGATAGCCACCACAGCCACCGGAATACTCTTTATGCCGAACAATTCCTGCAAGCCTTTCACCCTGCTCTCTACAGGGTAGCAGCCGCACCAGCACGACCCGTAACCCAAAGCCGTCGCCTGAAGCAAGATATTCTCGGTTGCGGCGGCGCAGTCTTGAGGCCAGAACGGTTCGCCGAGTTCAGCCTGGCACTCCGGTTTCCCGCAGACGACAATAGCCAGAGGAGCACTTTTCAACATTTTACTGTATTCATGCACCTTCATAATCCCCTCTTTAGTCTCTCTGTCCGTAACTACGATAAATTCCCACGGCCTGCTGTTTACAGCACTCGGAGCCATCATTGCCGCTTCGAGGATTAATTTAATATCTCTGTCGGGAACAAGAGTATCAGTCTTGAATTTCCTGACACTCCTTCTCAATCGGATAGAATCGCTGCAATCCATAAATGAAAATTAAAAGGTCAATAATACGCAAATATAACATCCCGGAGCGACTGCAGCACATAACGGCACGTAAAAATATATGAACACGCCGCAAAACCCTTATTCCTGCCTTAGCAGCGTAAACAGCTAATCGGAGTTCGCATACATTCTCTCCAAAAGATATATCCCGGTTTTCGTCTTGAAAACATTCTTTTTGAATTGCGATATAGCATCCGGCAAAATCCCGTCTTCAAATACGTTTACCAAAAAATCCGCTTCAACAAGAATCTGATAATCAATATCCGCAATATCATTATACGTATGATGATGAGCAACCAGCCAGCAGACACGCTCTATCGTTTCCGTAGAAAAATCCCCCAGAGAAACAAGCAGCTTTTCAGCTTCGGCCGGCCCCTCCAACTCCTGTAATTTTCCGTTGCACGAACCGTACTTCCTCTCACAAACCTTAATCCCTATATCATGCACTAAAGCTGCGGTCTCCAAAACAAACAACTCCTCTTTGTCCAAACCCTCCAGTCTGCCGATAGTAGCAGCAAATCCGCGAACCTTAATAAAATGTTGAATCCGTTTCGCATCCCCCGCATAATAGTCGGTCATTGCGCAAACGAGCCTGCCAAGAACCAAATCAGTCATAATACCAGAACAATAAAATCAATTAACCCTCTTGCACTTGCCGCTGAACTCCACAACAGTCATGCGGACTATCTCCGTACGCCCGAACGACTTTTCCGCATACTTCATCCCCACAACCATATCATCAGGAGAATATTTCTCCAACAGAAGTCTCAATGCGTGCATCCTTTCATCCTCGCCAATTCCCCTCTTAATTTCGCATTGCAGCACAATACTTTCATATCCCGTGGTAAATTTGTTCGGCACCACGTTTGTTTTGCCTACAATGCAGAAAGACGCTTTCGATGAGAAATCGATACACGACAATTTCTTACCCTCTTTAGCGCAGTGAAAATAAATACTTTCAACGCCGTCCCACACATAACTTACCGGAATACCATAAGGAGAGCCGTCCGGCGCAGCCAGCGATAAAATGCCGAATTCCCCGTTTCTCAACAACTCAAAAGCCTCCTTCTCGCCAAGCAGTCTGTCCTGACGCCTCACATTATCATTATTATAAATCATAAAAACCAGAATATTATTTCAGTTAATACATTTTACAAGTTTTTCCATAAACAAATCCGCTTCCCCCACGGAGAGGCAAAGAGGCGGCAGCAGGCGCAAAGTCCTGTCTCCCGCAACACCAGTAAAAACGT
Source organism: Candidatus Caccoplasma merdipullorum (assembly GCA_017694415.1). GTDB lineage: Bacteria > Bacteroidota > Bacteroidia > Bacteroidales > G3-4614 > Caccoplasma_A > Caccoplasma_A merdipullorum. The sequence continues at coordinate 28,309 of JADIMW010000068.1, read as the reverse complement.
GTTCGTCATACAAGAGTCTCTCCCTTATCCTTTTTACATTACAGTCAAAATCGATGCCAATCATCAACCCCATTCCCCTAATCGCGCAAATCTGCGGAATCTCCCCAAGTCTTTCAATAAGATATTTTCCGGTATTTTCAGCATTCGACATCAAGTTTTCCCGCTCGATAACATCCATGACGGCGCAAGCGGCCGCACATGCAAGATGATTCCCTCCGAACGTAGTGCCAAGTTGTCCAACAACAGGGACGAACATGTCGCTTATTACCGTAGCAGCAGCAGGAAACCCGTTGCCGATACCTTTGGCCAAGGTAACAATATCGGCCGAAATATCCCAATTCTGATGAGCAAAGAACTTCCCCGTACGTCCACATCCCGATTGAATCTCATCCAAAATCAGAATCGTGCCGGTCGAAGAACACTCCTTACGCAGAGCCTTCATGAACCCTCCGTCGGGAATCCTTATTCCGCCGACACCCTGAATCCCTTCAATTATAACCGCACAATAATCATTCGTCCGCAACTCCGCAGCGACACTCTCCATATCGTTAAGCGGAACCTTTATATAATTAGGATTGAAATTCGCAGGCGAAACAATCCTGCCATTATCCGATGCCATAACCGCAGCCTCCGTACGTCCGTGAAAAGCCCCGTTGAAACTCAGCACCCTTTTACGCCCGGTGAAAAACGAAGCAAGTTTTATGGCATTTTCATTGGCCTCAGCACCCGAATTACTCAAAAACAGCGAATAATTATCGTATCCCGATAATTTCCCGAGTTTGACCGCCAACTCCCTTTGGCGGTCGTTAATTACGCTGTTTGAATAAAAAACCAGTCTGTTCAGCTGTTCGGCAACCTTTTCGATATAATAAGGATGAGCATGACCTATGGAGATAACGGCATGACCTCCATATAAATCGAGATACTCCATGTTATTCCTGTCATAAACGAAACACCCCTTACCCCTTACGATATTGACATCGAACAGCGAATAAACATCGAACAACTTCATGACCCGTACAACATTAAAATATAAATCCGTTCATTTAACACATCGGCAAAATTATTATATATTTGGACTCTGTAATATATCCAGAAATCAAATAAACAAGGATACCAGATGATAAGGCCGTGGCAGTTCAATATCGAAATAGACAGAACCGACAACAAAGTCCCCATATATCGGCAGGTGGCCGATAAAATAAAAAAGCTGATACAGACAGGAGCATTAAAACCCGGCGAGGCATTACCCGGCAGCCGCAGTATGGCACTTCAGATGAATATCAGCAGAAAAAGCGTAGTAAATGCAATAGAGCAACTCGAACATTCGGGACTGTTGATAAATCGGGAGAGAGTCGGGGTATTCGTTGCCGAATATACCGTACCCGCGCACGCTAAGAATAAGAGCGACAGCGCCCCCCGTACAGAATCCGTTTCCCCATATATATTAGCTATCGACGACGGCATTCCCGATACCAAGATAGCACCCGTAAAAGAATTGTCCAGAGCCTATCGGCAGTTGTTCAATCAAGCCGCCCGACATCGCCTGTTAGGATACAGCACACCTGTCGGCGACATGAAATTCCGTACGGCAGTCTCCTCCATGCTGAACCAAAGCCGCGGACTCGAAACACAACCCGACGATATATGCATAACGCGCGGCAGCCAGATGGCATTATACCTTATAGCCGGAGCAATACTTAAAAAAGGAGATGCAGTTGTGGTAGAAGAGCCCTGTTATCCAAAAGCCGCCGAAACATTCACCCGCTTAGGTCTGAATATCATCCCTGTCGCAGTAGATAAATTCGGGATAAAGGTCGAGCAGATAGAAAAAGAACTCTCCGGTACAGAAAAACAGATAAAAGCAATATACATAACGCCCCGACACCATTATCCCACCATGGTCCCGTTGTCTCCCGAAAGAAAACGGAAACTCGTGTCGCTCATCTCGGCGCATCAGATATACCTTATCGAAGACGACTACGATTACGATTTCAGTTTACAGCACAAGCCCGCATTTCCCGTATCGGCATTCACCCCAAAAGAAAGGACATTTTACATAGGAACATTCAGTAAAGTGATAGCCCCGTCGGTAAGAGTAGGCTATATAGCATCATCATCCGAAAATGCCGCAAAAATAGGGTCTCTCCGCAGCATGATAGACATACAGGGCGACAATATAATGGAACATGCGATACTCGAGTTGATTAATACGGGAGATATAAAAAGACATATAAAAAGAGCAACAAGACATTACAAGGAAAAACAAAAATACTTTGTGGAAAATCTTGCTAAAAAGCTCTCCGGTAAAATAACCTTCGACATACCGCAAGGAGGGTTGGCGATATGGGTCGTATTTACCGGTCAGACCGATACCCGGAAACTCGAAAACAAACTAAAAGAAGCCCGAATAAAAATGCCCCTCTATACGACCTCTTGCGGCATAGGAGCGCGGATAGGATATGCCTCACTTACATTAGACGACATGAATTATCTTACAGACACACTGAATAAAATATTATAACCGTTGCAAGCTGTGGCGGGCACAAAGCAGATAACCGAAAAAGGTACAAACCCGAAATCCGACAATCAACAAAATACAGTAAAAGCGGTATGAATAAAGGTAAAATATATATCCCCGGCCGAGAGGAAACAGTATAATTTTGCGTCAGACGACATATCTGCAATATAATTTGTAGTTTTGTATTTAACAGATAAAGCAACCACTAAAAAAAGAGATATATGAGTATGAATAATTTCGATTATCAAACGCCGACGCGCCTGATATTCGGTCGCGATTCAGTAAACAAACTTCCGAAAGTAATGAAGCCTATTGGACATAGAGTATTGCTGACCTATGGCGGCGGAAGTATAAAACGGATAGGGCTTTACGACAAGGTAAAAGAACTGATGAAAGAGTTCGAAATATTCGAACTTTCAGGAATAGAACCGAACCCTAAATATACAACGAGCGTACTCGACGGAGTGCGGATATGCAAGGAGCAGAACATAGAAGTAATCCTTTCGGTAGGAGGAGGCTCGGTTCTCGACTGCTCGAAGGCGATAGCCGCAGGCGCCGTATATGACGGCGAGCCGTGGGATTTGATAAGCGGGAAAGTCCCCACGCGCGGCGCACTTCCCATAGTCGATATAATAACGCTGGCCGCAACAGGCAGCGAGTACGATTGCGGCGGAGTAATCTCCCGTACCGAAACAAACGACAAAGTCGCATATATCGACAGGCATCTGTTCCCCGTATGTTCGTTCCTCGACCCGACATACACATTTACCGTAAACGCCAAACACACCGCGGCAGGAGTAGCCGATGCGATAAACCATGTAATGGAGCAATACTTTACCGCTCCCACCAATTCCGTAGCGGACGGTTTTTGCGAGACTATTGTAAAAACGCTGATGAAATATGCACCGAAAGCAATAGCCGTTCCCGACGACTACGAAGCCCGCGCCGAAATAATGTATGCCTGCACATTCGGTTGCAACGGATTGCTCGCACTCGGGACAGGCAACACCGTATGGCAGATGCACGGGATAGAACATGCCCTGTCGGCATATTACGACATAACACACGGCGAAGGCCTGGCAATAATAACACCGCACTGGATGCGCTATATACTGAGCGACCGTACAGTAGAACGGTTCGTAAAATTCGGAGTAAACATATTGGGAATATCCCCCGATGAAGAACCGTACGAGATAGCAGAAAAAGCAATAAAAGGAATGTACGATTTTTACAAGAGCCTCGGTATGCCCATGACTCTGCGCGAAGTAGGCATAAACGACGAACGTCTCGAAGAAATGGCGCACCACATAGCCATAAACGAAGGACTCGATACCGATGCATACGTCCCGTTGAACGAACAGGACATATTGGCAATACTAAAAGCCGCATTGTAGCCGTCGGTACAATAACAGTTGCAAGTAAAAAAGCCATATCGATACATTTATACAAAAGTCGATATGGCTTTTTCCTGCCGTAAACTGTACGGCAACAATACAAAGAGTAAGGGAGCGTTTATTGCTGTTGCGAGTTCTCCCTATCGGTCTTGTTATCCGTAACGTCGCACTCCTTCTCTATGCTGCTCATCCCGTCTTTAAAACTGCGTACCCCCTTACCGAGCCCTTTCATAAGTTCGGGAATCTTTTTCCCGCCGAAAAGGAGCAAAACAATAAGACCTATAACCAGAATCTCCTGCATACCGATACCGCCGATAAAAAGAGTAATCATAACTGTTTCCGGATTAACAAGTTGATAAAAAAGTACCCTCCGACAAGCTGCAGCAACATGCCCGGAATACCCATTCTGAAATCCTGAAGAGCATCATACAGCGAACCGCATAATGCCCACTCCGCCAGAGTCCCGAAACACTGATAAAACAAGATTACTGCGGCGAGCAACGGTAGAGAAGCCTTACGGAATCTGCCGGCGGCAATCCAGGCAGCCGTTGCAAGCAATACCGATTTTATCAATATCGCAGGCAGAGAACCCATTGCCGGCATACCGAACAAAAGCGAATTTGCCAGCGGCGACAATACAGCCGTAAGCAATCCCACACGCCAACCGTATTTATACGCCCCGACCAGAGTAAAGAAGTAGATAGGGAGCCATATTATACCCCCGTTCGGGACGAGATGAAACAGTTGGGGAAGCACCATGTTCCCGGCAATAAAAGCAGCAGCAAACAGATAAGTCCGCACATCGGAATATCTCAACGAATAAAAGTTTACAGATTTAGTTTGCATGATATAAATAATTTAATCGAGATTTACAAGTTCATACTGCAAGTTGCCGAGTCCGAGACTCTCGGCATACTCCAGCGTATGCATTCCGTTCCGCGAGTCGATACGTTCGATAAGAGCCTCTTTCCCTTCATCGGACGACGAACGGACGAGGTCAATGCAAGCCTTGTCAAGAGCAACAGGGTCGAGCGAAGCCAGAATACCTATATCACCCATTTCGGGAGCCTCAGGCGTAGCCACGCAGTCGCAGTCCACCGACAAGTTGTTGGCGACACTTATATACAAAATATTATTACCGCAATGATCGATGACAGCTTTAGCCGCTTCAGCCATCGCTTCAAGAAAAGCATCCTGTTCCGGCAATTCGCCCCATACCGCCACACAGTCCCTTGTCGCACCGGCCGAATGAATCCACGCCTTACCCGACGAAGAAGCAATTCCGATAGATATATTCTTTATCGCGCCGCCGAAACCGGCCATGGGGTGTCCTTTAAAATGCGACAGTACGACAGTAAAATCATAATTTAAAAAGTTCTTGCCGATGAAATTCTCCTTAAGGTGTTTTCCGCCCGTAACAGGCAATGTCGCTTCACCCTCGGCGTCCATTATGTCCACGGTGGCAATATCGGTAAAACCATGCTCCTTTGCAGCCTTCAGATGATTCTCCGTATCAGCCCTGCCTCCGCCGTATGCAGTATTGCACTCAATAATCGTACCGTTCAATCCCTTTACAAAATCCGAAATAAGAGCAGGCGACAAGTGATTGTCGTTTCCCGGTTCACCAGTCGATAGTTTTACAGCAACTTTGCCCGACGCCTTACGGCCGAGCGCATCATAAACCTTTTGCAGATTCTCCGGAGTAATCTCCCTTATAAAATAGACCTTGGGAATATTCATTTCATCTTGACGTTTAATATCGGCTACACTCCTCGATGCGCTCAATTTGCCGCATCCACACAGCAGCGGCAGGAGCATAAGCATCGGCAATATCGATATGGCACCTCTCTTTTCCATAATAGCTCTTGTTTTTATTATATGTTTATATTAAATCCACCCATAAATGTAGCCTTAGGCATCGGAAAACCGGCGATGATTTCATACCGTTGAGCCAGCAGATTTTCCCCTTTAACCCAGATGTCTATCCATTTGGCCGCTTTGAAGCTGCCGTATATATTCCACAAAACGAAACTCTCGGTCATCGCGTTAGTTCCCGTTTGAGTATATAACCCGTTTATGTAGTCTATTGTTGAGCTCGCCGACCAGCGACCCATGTTAAAAGATGCTCCCACATGAAGTTTGTGCTGCGGTGCGGCAAGAACCGGATTCTCCATGTGCAGGAAGCTGTAATTGGCGTTTACGCTCCAGTTGCGGTTTATTAAATATTTAATCTGCGATTCAACCCCCGCATTATCAATCGCACCCGAATTTACATTCTTCGGCCTGCCGTTAATCATATTGGTATAAATCATGTTACGGCCGTCGATATAAAACAGGTTCACTCCGTATGAAATGCCCGTTTCGGGCAGTGCCTGCGAAAAAGAAATCTCGTAATTCCACAAACTCTCGGCCTTCAAGTCGGGATTAGCCGATGCGAACATGTACATTTCCTTTATGGTGGGAAACCTGAAACCGCGGCTCGCCATAAATTTAAGCAGCATATCCCTTCTCATGTTAAAAGACACGCCGGCCTGAGGAATCCATTCCGTCCCGGCCGAAGAGTGGTGGTCGATACGGACAGCCGCATCAATAGTCATAAAACGCAGCAACGTCTGGCGAACCCCTACATATCCGGCAATCTCATTCTCCGTCTTGTCGGTAAGGCTTCTTTCCGTTCCGTTAAAATAAGCATTCCACGCCTTGCCTCCGAATCTGAAATAATCCACTCCCAAAGTAATGTTGTTCCCCTCGAAAAAACGCAAGTTCTGAAACGCCGACACACCAAACATGTTATCGTTCGAATAATACAGATAATCCTTCGCTTCATCATCATCATTCGGGTCGGTCGTATAGCCGTCGTTTATCTTGTGATGCCCCCAATTGTAGAAAACGCTGATGTTGCCCGAACTCCGTTTATATTCGTTTTTTAAAAACAGCGATGCCATGCCGCGGGTTATATGCTGTTTCGCATCAATAAGCGGGTCGTCAATCTCACCCGGGTTCGAAGCGTTGAAATGCGTAACATTGGTATCGCCGCCCAACCCCCATTTATCCGAAATGTCGCAGCCCAGCTTCACATAGCCGCCGTACTGCTCAAAACCCATATCCCGACGGTGGCCGTCCGTCCTGTTGTATGTGCCGTTTACAGTACTTGAAAACCTCCCTTTGCGGACGCTGTTGGAAATTCCGCTCTGGAACGTATTGAACGATCCGTATCCGGCATCAATGTCCGTCTCTACACCGTCATCTTTCAACTGTTTCGTAACGATATTGACCACGCCGCCCATTGCGTTAGAGCCGTAAAGAGCAGAAGCCGGTCCGCGCAGCACTTCAACCCTTTCGGCCATAGGACTTTGATAGGCATCGGCAACAGGATGTCCCATAATCCCCATATATTGCGGATGACCGTCAATAAGAACCATCAATCCTCCCGAACTGCTGCTGATACCGCGTATGCTCATGCTGCCGGCAGAGCCGCCCGACACGCCATAACCCATAATACCCCTCGAAGTGCTGAAAAAGCCGGGGACTTCGCTTGTAATAACAGGCAGCAAATACGGGGCGTGCCGTTCCTCCACCACATCACTGTTAATTATGGAGATAGTCATAGGCAGATGCCTTATATCAGTTCTGTTGCGAGTGCCGGTAACCACAACCTCGTTCAGCGAATGTTGTACCGATACACTGTCGGAATCGACGGTAAGCGTTCCTTCCGCATAGGTACGCAATGAAAAAAACACCTCTAAAAACAATAATAACAGACCCCCTCTTTTCATCATGCCCTTTTGTTGCTGTTTACAAAACCCTTAATAAGCGATACGCAATCGGCAACATCGCTTGCGCCGGAACATAACCTTTCCAAAGGACACCAATCAGTCCCCGTCCTGTTTATGATATGTCCGGTCAAAACCTCATACACAATCTTTACATTAAATCTGTTCAACAAATCCAAAGCAGGTTCGCTTACAGTAACAGCATAGATTTCCTTTGCCTTGCCTGTAATCATCAATGCAGCCGCCGCCTTGCCAACAACCTTGTCGGCGATAAAAGCCCCGGCCATTATTTCCGGTTCCTTCTCCAATACGTACAGCAGGTCGGCAACACCCCTTCCAAAATATGGGTATAAATTACCGTTATTGCATATTACACACGAACAACTTTCAGTTTTGAGATACTCAATTGCATCCTCCCTGTTCCCTTTCGGTGGCATATTAACAATCTCCGTTTGTTTTTGTTTTATAAAATTTGCAGTTTCTCCTGCCGTACAATACAAATTGCAGTATTTAGCAGTTTTTTGGGCGGGACACTTATCCGACCCCGGCAATCCGGTATATCATTTGGAATTAAAACGGACGTCCCTGTTTCATGTCCTCCACGAATTTATCTATACGTCGCATCTCGGCAGGAATATCAATTCCTTGCGGACAGTGAGCGACACATTCGCGGCAGCCGGTACAGTGGTCGGCCTGCCGCAATCGCGGGACAGAACGGTCATACCCTACGAGAAAAGCCCTGCGTGCCTTTCGGTAATTGGCATCCTGCGAAGAAGACGGCATGTTTCCCTCATTAATGCACTTGTTGAAATGCAGCAGAACACCCGGAATATCCAATCCGTAAGGGCACGGCATACAGTACTGGCAGTCGTTGCACGGTATGGTAGGGTAGCGCAGCATTTGGCGGGCAATCTCTTCGAGAAACGCCATATCGTCGTCGGTAAGCGGTTTCAGAGGCGAATAAGTCTTTATGTTGTCCTGAAGATGTTCCATATAAGTCATGCCGCTCAATACCGTAAGGACGCCCGGAAACGTTCCGGCAAAGCGGAATGCCCAGGAAGCAACGCTCTCATCAGGCTTTTTCTGTTTCAGCTTTGCCGCGATATGGTCGTGGACCGACGACAGCCGTCCCCCCAAAAGAGGTTCCATAATTATCGCAGGTATCCCTCGCTTCTGCAACTCCCCGTAAAGATATTCAGCGTCGGTATTCCGTTCATTAACCTCTTTGGCATGTTTCCAGTCCACATAGTTCAACTGAATCTGTACAAAATCCCATTTAATTTCATCATGCCGCGACAACAGATAATCAAAAACCCTTATATCCCCGTGATACGAAAAACCGAGGTTGCGTATTTTCCCCTTTTCCCTTTCCGAGATAAGGAAATCGAGCATACCGTTATCGAAGTACCGGGCAAAAAGGGTGTCCATCCCATTCCCCATACCTACGGAGTGCAACAGCATATAGTCGATATACTCCACCTGCAACTCCTTGAACGAATTATTGTACATCACCATCGATGCCTCGCGGCTCCATACCGCAGGCGAAGAATTTGAAAGTTTAGTCGCTATGAAATATTTATCGCGCGGGTGTCGGCTTAGTGCAATACCCGTGGCATGTTCCGATTTCCCTTTGCAATAAACAGGCGACGTATCGAAATAATTGACGCCATGCTCAATGGCATAATCCACCAGACGGTTCACCATTTCCTGATCTATCTCACCGTCCGAATCTCTGGCGCTGTCATTATCCACAGTCGGCCAACGCATGCACCCGTAACCCAGAATAGAAACTTTTTCTCCGGTTTTCGGATTTGTACGGTAAGTCATCTTGCCCGGGACAATCTCCCCGTTACCCTCCGAATCCGACGTACCATCATCGGTTTTACATCCGGCAAGAGCCGCAGCCGTCAATGCCGCACCCCCTCCGAAACGTTTCAGGAACTCGCGGCGGTCTATCCTTTTACCGTTATCTTTATTATCCCTCTCCATAGTCGGAAATAAATTAAATAGTTCTGTGATTCTCGTGTCCCTCAACATACAATGCACTGAACGGCCTTGCAGGACACAAATATTCGCAAGCTCCGCACCCGATACACCGAGCAGTATTGACTACCGGTATTTTGGGCCCTGAGCTATTGTCCACATTTTCAACCATCGATATTGCACCGACAGGACAGTGAACATGGCAGTTGTCGCATTCAACCCCTTCCGAGGCCGCCAGACAATTCCCCTTTATCCATACCGCATGGCCAATCTGAACAGACGATTTTCCGGCAACATCAATTTTCCTTATCGACAGGGTGGGGCAGACCTCCGAACATTTAGTACACTCCGGACGGCAATACCCCCGTTCATAACTCATGACAGGATGCATGAAATTATCGAGTTTGTCGGACGGACGCAGCACATCGTTAGGACATACCGATATGCACAACTGGCAACCTACGCAATGCTTGTCCAGATTGCGCAGCGACAACGCACCAGGCGGAACGATTCGCGTATGGCGGTCGGGAGCTTTCTTGTCGAGAATGACGGCCAGCCCGCCATCCACCTTCTTCATGCCGGCGGCAAATGTAGCCGTCGAAGCCAACAATCCAAGTCCGGAAATAACCCCGCGACGAGTCCCGTCGATATTATCATTCCCTTTAACAGGAGGCACTTCCGTCCCTTTTTTAGCCGTCCTCAGCCTGTAACTTATGGCATGCTGCTTGCAGTTCTCCATGCAGTCCATACAGACAACACATCGCGAATAATCTATTTTGTGTTCCTTATAGTCGATACATGCAGCCTTGCAGTTGCGCGAGCAGAGAGAACAACCGTTACATTTATCCGTATCGATAACCGGGCGCAGCAAAGAATAACGCGACAACAGGCCGAGAAGTGTTCCCACAGGACATACCGTATTACAATAAGTCCGCCCGTTGCGCCAAGCCATAATCCCTATTATTACCAGCAGCCCGAGCGAAACGCCAAACGCAACGCCGCTCTTTATCCATACCGTTGTCTCGTAAAAAGCATAACTGTTTATCCTCTCCGCGAAAAAAGCAAGCAGATTGTTGCCGAGTTTCCATATCGGTTGCAACAGGTTGGAGGCTATGTTTCCGTATGTAGAGTAAGGTTCCAGCAACGTTACAAGAGAGCAAGTCCCTGCAACCAACACAACAATAAACAGTGCCAGAAAAGAGTACCGCAACCAGGACAATGCCTTTGAATACGAATAAGGCAGGCGGCGTCCCTTTTTCCCTATCCATGCTATAATATCCTGCATTACCCCCAGCGGGCATATAACCGAACAGTATATGCGCCCGAAGACCAATGTCAAAATGACAAGACCAACTATTATCGCCACATTGACACCGAGAACCGCCGGAACAAACTGTATCCTCGCCATCCAGCCCAGCCACTTGTGAATACATCCGGTAAAATCAAGAAACAGCAGCGTGATAGCAATAAAAAACACGCCGGCAACAACTAATCTAAATTTCCGTAACACGGTTGCTTTGAGGTTTAAAATTAAAAAATAAAAGGAAGTAAAAACGGCAAGCCATTATTCCAATATCCTCCCACAATGCAAATATATTCGGTAAAATATCCGCACCCATTATCCAAATTACAGAAAAGCCTACCAATATTACACCATAGCCATCAAATCGACGTCAATTTACAAATTAAATCGCACATACCGACAAGCACCGGAGTATAAAAACCTAAACAACATGATGCCTTTATAAAAAAAGACAAACATATATGAAACGATTATACAATAGCCGCTTTATTTATACGTACTGAATAAATTGCTATATTCGCAACCGAAATATATAAAAACAGAAAACACATTGAATATGAAAAAAAGAGTATCATGCAAAATTTCCATGATTGCTGCAGTCCTTATTGCAAGTATAATAACAGGATGTTCGGGAACAGAAGGGTGCGGAACCGATGCCGATAAGGCGGCAGCCGACAAAAACGAAGTCATAGAAACCATAATGTCCCGTCGCAGCGTAAGAAAGTATAAACCCGTACCGGTAAACCGCGATACGATGGATTTGATTCTGACGTGCGGCATAAACGCACCTAACGGACAAAACAAGCAGTCGTGGGAAATACGAGTGGTAGATAACGCCGAATTTATAAACGGAGTAACCGAACTGTACAAAAAGCAGAACCCGAAAGTTGCAGAAGACACGACTTTCGTAAACATGTTCCGCAATGCCCCGACGGTAGTATTCATAGCCAACGATCCCTCGTACGGCATGTCGCAGATAGATTGCGGTCTGCTCGGCGAAAACATGATACTATCAGCATGGTCGATGGGAATAGGCTCATGTTGCCTCGGCGGGCCGGCAGCCTTTATGAAGTCCGATGCCGCAGCCGAATACCTTAAAAAACTCTCTTTCTCCGAAGGGTATCAGTTGCTCTATTGCATAGGGTTCGGGTATCCCGACGAAGCACCCGCTGCAAAACCCCGTAAAGCCGACAAGATAAAATATATCGAATAACAGCGCAGGCAGGAATAAGCAGTATCTCATAAATAAAAACCCAAAGGGGTGATGTCGAGAATAAATCGGCGTTACCCCTTTCTGTTTTTATAAAAATAACAAAACATCCATATCGTCCACATGTAAATTCGCAGACGCATAACAACATAAGATAACCACGAACCAAAAACAGGATTATGACAGGAAGCCATAACACGATGACGTATCTGAAACCGCATAAATGGTGGATGAAACTGATAAACTTTACAAGCAAGTGTCAAGATAAAACCCCCGAAGAACAATATGCCGCAGGAGTAAGGTACTTCGACATACGAGTCTGTATGGAAAAAAACGCCATATTGCCGTCATATTACGGACACGGGAAAATAAAATATGAAAAAGGCGATTGCCAGTTGTTGCAGGAAGTACTGTTGAAACCCGGAGCAGTAGGGCGCATAATATTGGAAAAAGGCGATGTCGATACTTTCCGCGAATATATCGATACCCTGCTGTCGTTGCCTACAGTAGCAGAACATATCCATTATACGGTCGATAACAAGAAAACATGGAACATATATCGCCGGGGTACGGCAGACATGTCGAAGTACACCGTAGTAGAAAATTATCCCGTATATCCCAAAGACGGGTTACTGCCGTGGCCGAAACGCCACAACCGGCGATACCCGAAAATAACACCCGAAATGATAGACGACGATACGCACCTGTACCTGTGCGACTTTGTGTAGCGGCAAAAAACACGATAAAGCAGATATGACGATATAGATCGGAACAAAATATTAATAATCAAATATACATGCCAATCTTAAAAAAAATCGCTACATTTGTAACAGGTTATAAATAACAGTATGGAAACATTTCTTACATTCTTGGCATCCGCCTTCACGGTTATAACATGGTTCGCCCTCGTCGTGGGATTACCGATCATGTTGCTTTACTTCGTTTACCATGGTGTAGTAAAAGGTTTCCTGTCCCTTTTCAGAAAGGACAAAAGATCATCCGTTTTTACAACCACTGAACATCGCGACTAACATCCTGTTCAGATTCCGCAATCGCCATTGTTCAAGCCACAGTGCATGCGCGTAATTGGCGGCCAATCCTTATAATCCCCGACAGCAGGGTCGATCCCGAGGTTTGCACGGATGCACCCAAACCAACTATTCCGAAAGCAAAATTTGTCAATTCACGAATCCAAACAAAAGCAAACGGGAATACCCTATCGACAATCTAACGAATTAGATGAAAACGGGCGTCCGTTTGTTTTTAGCTTCTGACGGAACAACCATATACGGAAAGATAAAAGAAGAAATATTAAAAGAAATAACAGGAACCTATGGAAACACCGGACAAACAGCAGCTGACACCCAAACCGGACGAGAAAACCCAGAAAGCCCAGATGTTGGCAATGGCCTTTCGCCAGATGATGCAGGAAATAGAGGAACAGACACCGGAGGACAAGGAGGACAAGGAGGACGAAGTATAGAACAAGAAAGAGTAGATCTATACAGAAGTACAGTTAAAGAAAGTAAAAGATTAAATACGGGAAGTTATGATAGTCAAGGCAATCCTGTGGATTCTAATGGAAAATTAGTAATAGACAGGTTGGAAGACTTAAACGAGCTGACAAATGAGGACTTTATTACTCCTACTCGCAACGTTGAATTACCACAATTACAGCAGAATATTTCCAATGCTATAGGTGCTGATAGTAAACCTATAATTATAAAGAAGAATATATTTGAAAAGAACAGAATAGCACATCCGGAATTAACGCCTGAGCAAAGTAGGGATATATTGAAGAAATCTTTATATATAACAACTTTTATCGGGCGAACACAACCTATAAAACGACCTAATTATTGGATAGCAGTACAAACTGCTGATAAGAATTCAATTACTGTATTAGAAGTAAACAAGGGTAAAGATAATGTAGAAATTGTAGGTTGGAGAAGAATAGATGCTAAAGGAATTGAAAAACTAAAAAGACAAGCCGAACGCGAGGGCGGGCAATTCCTCATACTGACATCAAAAGATGCGGCAGCAGCCCTTTCTGCTCTTCCGTTCGTCATGTCTTTCAACTCCAAAGATAGTAAAGAATCCCCAGATATACAAGAAGCGGATAATAAAAATAGCAATTTGTCAATTCACGAATCCCAACAAAAGCAAACGGGAATACCCTATCGACTATCTAACGAATTAGATGAAAACGGGTGTCCGTTTGTTTTAGCTTCTGACGGAACAACCATATTCGGAGAGATAAATGAAGAAACAGGACTTATACCTGCACCAATAAAGTTAAGCGAAGGAACAAAAGATTATGGATTATTACATATTGAATCAAGACATGGACAACAAATAAAACAATCTGGATTTAAGAGTATTATAGAATTTGTGGAAAATGTAGCCCAAAATTATACTGACATAAAAGAAGGAAAAGTTAGAAATAGTAATAAAACATATATAATAGAAGTATCAGACAAATATAACAACACATTATTTGTTGAGTTATCTCAAGACGGCAGTTATTGGAACGTAAACAGTGCAGGTGTATTTCGTAAAAGATATTCACAAGAAAAAAAAACCGTTTGGTCTGCTTCCGAAGTGCAGAATCAGCAATCGGTTGCTGATGATACTTTGCGGGCACAAGGGAATCCCGATACCAATATTGCCCCAAACAGAACTGTATCCCAAATGGTACATGCCAAAGATAGCAAAGAATCCCCAGATATACAAGAAGCGGATAATAAAAATAGCAATTCTGTCGGATATAAAGGCCGAGAGAGAAGCAATAAGGGCAGAACAAACGGCGGCACAACAAGAATACGACTATTGGAATAACGTCAAGACATTGCTCAACCGGCAAGACGTAAATACAACAGAGCAGACAGCCGAACAGGGTAGAGGAATACGTAAAAATGGTATCCGTCTAACCAACGAAGGAGTTGCAGATTTACTCTCACAAATGGAAGAAACAGCCGAAGTCGCGCCAGAATTGTCGCTTACTCCTGAAAATTGGGCAGAGATATTTGGCGAAAACAATTCAATAACAACTCCTGTCGGACAAGTTAAAATGGGAGACAATCAAATTACGAAATTCTTTGCTAAAGGACGAGAGAAATCTTTTGGCATGGTTGCACCAACCCTATCTAATCCCGATGTTATTATAGAAAAGGATGCTCAGTCTCCCAACGCGGAAAGAAATACTAAATATCTGTTTCTAAAGACTTTTATCAAATCTGACGGAAGTCGTTATGTACACTTTGAGACAGTTACTGTTAGGAAAGACGGTATGGAAGTGTCAATAAGTAGTCATGAAGTTGACAGAAAGGTTGCGAGAAAAGAGATGCAGAATGGAATAATCCTGCATCTCAACAATAAATTGTCCCTCGATTCTGAAAGGTACTTAATCGAGACCCAAAATGACGGGCGACCGGACCTTGTTCCTACGTCGGACAATAATACTCGTAAATCGCAAGAGAATGTATCTGTCCCTGTTATCGGGAGTACGGATGTACCACAAACCGATTCTTCTTACACCAAAGGTAGCGAAAAAAATCCAATCACAAGAGCGAGAAGAGAAAAAAATGAGCAGGAAGAGCAACAGCAGTATCCTGTCGATGAAGCCGGAGAGCCTCTATGGTACGAAATGACCGAAGAGCAGTTTGACGCGGCCATAGCTGAGCTGGGCGACACCGCCGACGCTTTCATTGCCGACAAGATAAAAGAGGCGAAGAAAGCCACAGAAAAAGCAGAAAAGGCAAAACCCAAGTCAACAGAGTTTGCAAAGCGCAAAGCCGAGCAACAGGCTATATCTGCCGAGAAAGCTGCCGCACAAAAGGCTTATGATTACTGGACGGCGCAGCAGGCAAGACGGATTGGTGCATCTCAAAAAAAGACTCCACAAGTTACACAACAAGTCGGAGAAAATATAACGGGCAAGTATCAAACATCCAATCGTACATACGGCAATACCGATACATACATATTGCCCAACGGAGAAAGAATATACGGTCGTTACGTCATTGTAGAAGCAGACGCCATAACGCCAAGCCACGACGTAAACAATGGTTATCAAAAATCAGAAGGATTCCCGACCGACGAGAACGGCAATACAATAAACGACAGAGACTATCAGGCAGATAAGTCCGCACAGACTATTGTAGAGCAGAACGCAGCAAATTATGATGCACGCGCAATACAGACACCTGTCATAGTAACAAATCAAGGAATAGTATTATCCGGAAATGGACGTACCATGTCCGGACAGATTGCCGCAAGCCAAGGGACCGATACGGAATATTTGTCTTATCTGAAATACCATGCCGGGAGGTACGGTTTTACGGCAGAGCAAATATCCGGGTATCAGCATCCCCGGCTGGTATTGGAAGTATCAGAAAACGTACCGTTAAACGCCGAGACATTTGCAAAATTCAATGCCGAAGATAAAAAGACAATATCGCCGACAGAAAAAGCAGTAAAAGCCGGTAAAACAGTAAAGGATACCACAATAGAAAAAATAGCTGCTCTGATAGATGAAAAAGATACGTTATCGGAAATATACTCCGACAAAGCAACAATAGCACAGATAATGCGAATATTGCAGGCAGACGGTGTAATAAACAGCAACGAAATGGCCGAATTAATGGATGGGAACAATCTGTCAGCGCAAGGAAAAGAATTTTTCGAAACATTGCTTGTGGGCAAGATATTAAACGAACAGAGTGTACGTCTTATCTCCCAGATGAAGAATATAAGAGCAGCGATAATAAAATCAATAATGCCGCTTTTGAATAACAGTAGGCTGAAAAAAGGACAAAATGGAGAGAATTACTCACTGTCTGATGAAATTAACAAGGCTATTGAATTTATTTATGCAGCCGATAGAGCAAATATGCCGATTACAGACTACATATCGCAGACTAATTTGTTTGATGCAAACCCGGCAGACATATACAACACTGCAACACAAATAATTGCAGTTGCATTGACTAAAGGTCAGAACAACTTTAAATCGTTTGTTAATAAATATAATACGGCAGCAGAGCATGCAGCATCCGGACAAATTGATATATTTGCGGGTAGAATAAAAACAAAAAAAGAAATATTAAACGAATTAATAGAAGAATATGGAAACACCGGACAAGCAGCAGCAGACACCCAAAGTAGACTGGGAAACTCAAAAGTTAAATCTGGTATACAAAGCGTTCGTGGAGATGATGCAGGAAATAGAGGAGCAGCAGACACAGGAGGACAAGAAAGAGAAAGAGGAGAAAGAAAAGGAGGACGCAGAAGACCAAGAGAAAGAGGCGTGAAAAACACCGCTAAAAACTTGCAGGATACTTCAGATAATAATAACTTTACAGAAAAAGAAACAAGTTATGAAAGGAAAGAACTCGTTGGAGATGACAATAGAGGAGTTGGTGAAGGAGAACAAAGAGATGATGTCCAAACTGACGCCGGAGCAGCAGCAGTGGATAGCAGAGTTTCGCAAGGAGATAGCGAAATGCTGCGACGAAAGGTGGACGGAAATAGAGGTGAGGTCAGTATTAGTAAACCGGAAGTATTGGGAACGCCCGGACTGGAATCCAAATATTCAAACACCGGCAGAAGCAGCAGAATTGGCCATGATGTAAAGATAGAGAAAACAGACCAACAGATAAGCGAACTCCTAACGAATAAAGGGATAAAGCACACCTCACAAAAGGTTCGCTTATCTACACCTCAAGAATTCCATGCAGCAATAAGCGAGGCAAAGAAAAGCAATCCCAACGGGTGGATGGTAGATGTGCACAGCGTAGATGAGTACGCAGACTGTACATTATTGATAACAGACGACGGGCTTTCAGGTGTAGCCATAACCCCTACGGGCGATATTGTCTCTCTGTTCAGTGCGGTAAAAGGCGATTACCGTATGCAGAAATTAATACCTATGGCTGTTGCATTAGGTGGTAACAAACTTGACTGTTATGTAGTAGATGGAGATAAGAATTTAGCCAACATGTATTCCATGTTCGGCTTTAAACCTGCAAACAAAATACCTTTCAATCCACAATATGCACCCGAAGAATTTGCAGCATGGGCGGAAGAACACCCAAATAAAGTTCCTCTCTATGTCGCCACAATGTACTACGTGGGTGAACCGCAGGAAACAATAACAAATTATAATGCTGATGCAAAAGCAGATTTAGACGCAGTACCCACAATAGAGGACTACGATGCTGCAATGCAGGAGCGAGATGCGCTACTTGCATCGGAACTTTCAAAAGTCAATGCAGCAAATACACCGGAAGCCGACACAGCACAGCCGGCAGCGGCAGAGCAGACAACGGAAACGCCTGGCGGACGTATAGAAGATTACGGAGAACAAATAGCTGGAGCGCGTAAAGACATATTGAGGGATATTGCAAGAACCGTGGAAAATACCACCTTGCAGAGCCTTATATCACTCCCGTTTTCTAAAGCATTTAAGCGTCCCGACTTGAAAAAAGCCCTTGAATCGGGCGCATTACGAGAAAAAGACGTATATTTTGCAGAAGCAGTTATGGCTGCAACTTTGTCGCGTAAGAAGCCAAAAGCAGGGACAAGAAAAGACCGGATAGCAAAACTTGAGACAGGAAAAACCGGAGTTGAGAGTTGGGCAGAAGAGGCATTTTCAGGGATACAAATACTTCAAGAACTCTTTAACGCAGAAGAAACAGAACGTGATGCGATAATTAAACGTGCCTTATCTGTAAGGACTTATGGAGAGGAGCAAGTAAAAGCATACCAGCAAAAGTTGGAACAATGGAATCCCGGGAAAACATTTAACGGCACCGCTTATCCTATAAATCAGATAGCTTTATTTTACGAAGTATTGAGGCAAATAAACTTAGGAGACAGGTATGATATATCATTCCCTGTTGTTGCCGCTATTCCAAATACATCTAATGATTATTATTATTTAATAACACCAAACGGAGAAAAACTATATTATTTACAGAAGGCAAAGACTTTTGATAACGTTGTTAGCCAGATAACATATCTTACAAAACTATACAATGATATAGAAGTTTCAGAACATCCTCGCGAAACTTTTGATTACATAGGGAGAGAACCTATATTTATATCAGACGGTTGGCTTGTGTTTGAAAGTCCAGATGCTCGGAAATCGCCACTAAAAATATTAAAATTTGATACCAAAGAAGAGGCAGAAGCGTACAGGGAGAAGATAACTAAAGAAAATAATAAAGCAGATGTATCAGAGCCTGTTGAGGACAAAACACATAATGGTTATTATAAAAGGTATGAAGCTGTTTTTACCAATCCTATAACAGGAGAACATTTAGAACTGGGAATAGAATACGATAGTAAAGAATCAGCAGAAGCGTCTTTTAAAGATGACTATCAAAAACTGAATGAAGCTGCAAACGAAGCTATTGCACAGAAAAACGCAGAAACAAAAGACAATAAAAAAGGGTTGCTCGAAATAATAAAATATTATGATTATGAAAATAAGAAATTTAAATACGGTATTATAATATCTGATAGCGCATCCAAAAATAATCCTTTTGATACCATGCCGTTATATTTTGCAGAAGGTATCGAAACAAAGGAAGAAGCATTGTCTTTATTGGAAAAGAACAAAGACGATTGGGAAAAGAAAGCCAAAGAGGTTAAAGAGAGGAGACAAAGGTTTGTTTATTTTGCCGGAAATATAAATACAAGAATAGGAGAAGATTACAGACAAGGTAAAAATGTGTCTGCCGAAGAGTTTGCAACAAAATTTGGTTTTAGAGGAGTACAGTTTGGCAACTGGACCAATCAAGAAGATAGACAAGCTGCGCTTAATAATGCTTACGATTCCTTCATGGACCTATCTCGCATATTAAATGTATCCCCGCGAGCGTTAAGCCTTAATGGAGAGTTGGGTATAGCTTTCGGTTCGCGCGGTAGCGGAAAGGCAAATGCGCATTACGAAACAAAAGAAGTCGTTATTAATCTTACAAAGACAAGAGGAGTTGGGGCGCTTGCGCACGAGTGGTGGCATGCACTGGACAATTATTTTGCCAGGCAGTTTGATGTGCCGGCAGGATTTGCCACGGCAAACAAGAAAATTAAGTTACGCTCGGCGATGCGCGATGCTTTTAACCAGATTGTTGACAATATCAAAAAATCAGACTATCATTCCCGCTCACGAAAAAGAGGTACTTATTGGGGAGCGATAGAAGAAGAAACAGCCCGGGTATTTGAGGAATGGGTTGCAAAACAATTATCGCAGCATAACGCATATAACCACTTTTTGACCGAAGGAACAGGAGATGCGCAGGAAAGATATGCACGTATGCAATACGAAATATATCAACTTTTTGACTCCGAATTTAACCTGCACAAAGGAAAAGAACAGAAAGGACTTATGACATACGAGGAGTTTAAAAAAACACCTCAAGCATTGAGAGGTTTTGTATATCCGACAAAGGAAGAATTGGAAACTTTCGGAAAAGATTTGGATAATCTTTTTGATGTTATACAGGAACGTGTCGATGAAGAGACAGGCAACATTGCATTGTACAGAGATGCTTTTTTGGAGTATTCGGACAAACAATTAAAAGAACATATACCGGAAAAAGACAGACAATGGTTGTCGGGCAAAGAAGCTGAAAAAGTGCTTCGGAAAATATTAAATAAAGGCACAGAAGAAACTTTGCCCCCAAAAATAGAAAATATATCGGAATTCATTGTAGAATATCGTTCACCTGTCAGAACCATATTAGGGGAATTTGTTCAGATAAGACGCGAGACGTACAACAAGATAATAAAGAACAGTAGAAAAAATGTATCGGGAACAATACGGGCTACATTGGAAAATCCCGACTTTGTTATAAAAGACACCGATGCTTCTCGCTTGTACGTAAAACTGTACAAAAAGTACGATGGAACAGAGACTTATAATGTAACAGTGGTAAATAAAGACGGAGAATTAGAAAACTATATCAGTTCTGTCCACATAAAAACGAATAATAATCTTTTAAATAAGATAAGAAACGGAGCAGAACTGTATCTACCGTCAAAGCGGAATTCCTATGAGGTGAGTTCCCCAAACAGCCCTGCTCCTAATTTAACAGTCAAATATAGCAAAGAATCCTCAAACGTACAAGAGCCGCCCGTGCATCGTACAGGAGAGGAAGCAGGGAGCAGGGATATTATCGACATGACGGAAGAAGAACTTGCCGAAATCCGGGCAAAGGAGCGGGAGAAGATAGACAGGATATTCGGCAAGGAGTATCTCGACAACGTAGCCAAGGCAGTAGAAAAGCGAAAGGCAGAGAGAAAGGCCGTGGTAAGCAAGGCAGCAAGAGAGCTGCGGTCAGAACTTGCCGCCTCTCCGGACATTGTGCTTGTCTCCGACCTGAAAGACATACCCGAAGAGGACCTGCAAGGCAAGACCCCGCAGGAAGCCATTCGGCGCATGCGGGCAAAAGGCTGGTATACACCCGGCAACGGAAAAGTATACATAAACCTCTCCATGCATTCAACGGCGGAGGACGTAAAAGCCACAATCCTGCACGAGGCAGTTGCACACAAAGGGTTGCGGGCCCTGCTCGGGGAGGAATCTTTCGGGGCACTCTGCGATGCCGTTTACCGGTCCATGCCGAAAAAACGGCAGAAAGCATATGAAGATACATACAAAAAGATATATCCGAATACCGCAGAGGCAGAACTGCGTCGCATAATAGCGGACGAATATATGGCCCGCCTTGCCGAGGGAGGAGTACGGCAGAGCATCCCGCAGCGGATAATATCGGCAATAAGGGAGTTTCTGCGCAGTATCGGCATAGACCTCGACATAAACGATGCCGACATACGCCACCTGCTGGCTCAATCTTACAAAAACATGCAGGAAGCCGATGCCGTTAAGGTGTTAGACAATAGCGCACTGCTGGCCAGGTTACGCAAAGCCGCCGAGGAAACACACATAAAATCCGAGGCCGAATCGTTGTACCGGCTCGGCGACAACAACAAAACATTTTCGGAAAGAGTAAACAGGGCCGTAGAAAACAAAGGCACAGTAATGCCTAACCTTGCCGAAGAAAATCTAAAAGTGATAAACATACCAAAACACAAGTATAAAGGTTCTGTCGTAGAGGCCATAAAACAAGCCGAAGAAGATGCAAGAAAGAAATATCAAGGCAAGACTTTGTATTATGACAACTATGGAACAGCGTTTGACTATACTATTAGTGGAGAAAGTATAGAAAAGTCTGTTAGCAAAAAAGCAACAGATAAAAGCACCAATATAGGCATACATATTGCAGTTCTTAACCGATTAGACGAGGTTATCGCCAATAGCATAGAAGTAGAAGAACATCCTGATTACAAGAAAGGAACAGATGAAGAACGCAGACCAGAGAACGGTTATAATGCCAATACATTAATTCATCGTTTTTATGGTGCTATTAAAATAGACGGCATTGTGTATAGAGTTAAAACCACAATGAAAGAAAGCAGGTCTGCAGTAGAGGGTAATAAACAATACTCCTACGAGGTTACAAACGTAGAACGGCTCAATGCTGACGCATTAAGCCGTTCTAATGATCTGGGAGGCCTCACATCTTCAAGAGAGGATGCCCTTCCGCTTGCAAAGGTAATAGAAAAAGAAACAAAATCCTACGAAAAATGGAAAAAAGTACTCGATGCCTCACGCGAGATCGACATCCGTTTCCGCATGGATAACGACCTCGAAGAGGTCAATAGAAGATTCAACGAGGAGTTGGAGCAGCAGATAAGCGGAACCCTGCCACAAGGGCACATATACAAGTTGGGACGGCCGGGAAAAATATTGCGCAGTACAGGCATTCCCGACCTGCCGATAGAAATGTCCTCAAAGATGCTAAAAGAACATTCGGAAGCAGCAAAACACCCGTTTAATATTTCGGATTTAAGAAACCTTATTTATACAATACAAAAACCTATTGCCATATTTAAGTATGGAAATCCTCAAAAATCTCAAAATCTAATATTGGGAATAGAACAAAACGGAAAAAATTATCTTGTTGGAGTACATTTTAATCAAAAACGTAAAGAGTTAATAGTTTCCGATATACGAGGTATATTTCCAAAGAATAATGCAGAATGGTTGAACTGGATTAACCAAGATAAATTATTGTATGCCGACAAAGAAAAAATCCAAGAGTTGATAAACAAACAGCGAAAGACTCTCGCTGAGGTTGAATATCTTGACTTGGATTCCATTGCAAATATAGCGAAAGGCGAGAGCAGAAACAAATGAAAACAGAGTTTTCAAATTTGATTATGCCGAGCCGCATCCTATATTCTACAATATATAAGCAAAAACTTTTGAGAATCCAAATTTTGAAACCGAAAAAAACACAGAAGACATCCGTTTCCGCATGGATAGCGAAGCGCACCTCAAATCTGCGGCCTACATCCCGCAAATGATAGGAAATGCCGTGTTCATCACCGAAGAGGCCAACACCAAGGAAAAGACGGGCTTCGACAGCTACCGCTACTACGTGTTGGGATTGCGCATGGGCAGTGTGGACTATACCGCCAAGCTGGTTGTTGGCGTGAAAGACGGTGAAGCATATTACGACCATGCACTGACCGAGATAGAAAAAAACAGCCTCCTTGAAAGTATTGACCCCATAAATACGGGGTTTGCCAACAAGGAAGATGCTGTTTCTGCTGTCAAAGATAAGCGTTTGCTTTCTCTTCTGCAAACAAATTCATCAAAAGTTGTGGATGAGAACGGCGAGCCGAGGGTGATAGATGGATTATACTTAAACATAAAAGAAAGAAATCCCATAACAAGACTTGATATTTCAATAAATAAGGCTAATAATTATGTAAATAAGATTTCAGAAATTGAGAATGAAACTGGGATGGAATGGGATAATGAATCTATATTCTATCAAGAAGAAAAAGCATACAACTTACTTGAAAGTATAGTTTCTCAAAAAGATTATATTGAAATACTTATAAATTCAATTAGAAAAGGAATAATACCTTCTATTGTTGTTGCATATAGATATGGCGACATAAACGAAAGGGGAAGGTCTTATAATTATAGAGACCAGATATTTGAACAGGGTATTTCTGTAGTAGGTAGAGTATCTGAACTAAATACAAATATTGACAAATACTACGAATTGTTCTATGGAGAACAGCCTTATAATATTGTTGTTGGTGTATATTCTGGAAATAGAGGTGCTGACGGAGAAATACTTTTAACTCCAGCTACGAAATTGGGGTTAGTAGAAAATTTAGGTAATATAATCAAGTCTGCTACGGACAACACAGGCTCGTTTTCGTCGGAGAATGCAGACATACGCTTCCGCATGGATAACGACCTCGAAGAGGTCAATAGGCGATTTAACGAGGAGTTGGAACGTTATCAGCAAGGAAAAATGAGTAAAAACGAGATGTTTCACCTTGGCCTACCAAATGGAGTTATGAGCATATTCTTGCCAAATTTGCCGATAGTGATGCGACAAAGAGTTGTAAATAAGGGCGCAAACAAAAAACACAATGTAGAAGTTTCTTCAATAATCAATATGCCGCAAAAAATTTCAGAGCCTATATTCGTGTTTAAAAAGGATGACAAATCGCTGTCGATCCTGTCAGAAATGAAAGACAAGATTGGAAGAAATGTGTTTGTTGCGTTTGATTTATCATCGGAAATACAAGATGGAGGACGTTATATTGAGGTCAACGATGTAACTACCGTTCATGGTCGGCGTATAGAGAACATAATTCGCCCCATAAATGAGAACAATAGTTTACAGTGGGTTGATAAAAAGAAAGCTCTTGAGTGGTTCTCCTCAGCATCACCCAATGTTCAGCAGGAAATAACCTCTCAAGAACTTAAAACTGCATCAAATATAATAAAAAACTTTGAGAATCCAAACCCGGAAACCGAAAAAAACACAGAAGACATCCGTTCCCGCATGGATAACGAAGCACACCTGAAATCGCTTGCGGTTACGCCACAGCTCATAGAGAACGCCATATTTATAGATGAACTCCCTAATGAGAAAGGTAACGGCAAGTATGACAGCTACCGATACTATGTGTGTGGACTGAAAATAGGTGGTGTCGATTACACAGTCAAAGTAACAATTGGGGTAAAGCAAGGCAAGAGGTATTATGACCATAGCCTTACTGAAATAGAAAAAGGCAATCTCTATGAGATTGCCAATGGCTTTACATCAACGGGGGGCGCACCTGTACCGTCTTCTGCCGAGTACAAAGATAGGCGTTTAGTTTCAATCCTGCAAGCTGATGCGTCGAAAGTGGTGGACGAGAACGGCGAGCCGAGGGTGGTTTACCATGGAACAAATGAGTCCTTTCTCTCATTTGACAGGAATAAAGCCGGTATCTCCCGAAACACTTGCGAAAGACCGGGCCGAATTGGAAGAAATATTTGGCAAAAGTTTTTTCCCGAACGTATTCGAGACAGTCAAAAAGCGGACGGCAGAAAGAATGGCCGCATTAACAATCTGGAAAATAAAAAGTCCTATTCTCACCGACGCAAATCATACAAAAACGACGCATATTTCGGATTTGAACAGAACTTTCAACATCAAAGATAGTAAATAATCTCCAAAGGAGTGGTGCTCAAATATGAACTACTCTATGCCGACAAAGAAAAACTCCAAGGTTTGATAAACAAACAGCAAAAGACTCTCGCTGAGGTTGAATATCTCGACTTGGAGTATGTCGCAAATATAATAAAAAACTTTGAGAATCCCGAAGCTGAAAAAACGCAGTAATATGCTGACAAAGAAAAAATCCAAACCGACATAGACCAACAGCGAACCAATCTCGCTGAGGTGGCCTATTTGGATTTGGATTCCGTTGCAAATATAGCGAAAGGCGAGAGCAGAAACAAATGAAAACAGAGTTTTCAAATTTGATTATGCCGAGCCGCATCCTATATTCTACAAATATAAGCAAAAACTTTGAGAATCCAAATTCTGAAACAGGAAAAACGCAGTAATATGCTGACAAAGAAAAAATCCAAACCGACATAGACCAACAGCGAACGAATCTCGCTGAGGTGGCCTATTTGGATTTGGATTCCATTGCAAATATAGTGAAAGTTGAAAGAAAAAATAAACTTTTTCAAGTCCATTTTGCCGAATGCAAAGTTCGATACACACTACACATATATGTGAAAGGGGATAGAATATACAGACGAAATAAAATTTTTAACTATGAAAACTGAACCGTAACCTATATGCTGATGTTAGTCATTAAGTTTAAACTATATCGTGTTGCACCCTATATTCTACAGATATAATTGAAAAATATGAGCAAAATAAATGTGCGAGTTGAAATAAACAATTTGCAAGTTCGACAGACACTATGGCTTCCCCCAACGTCTGCCATATTTCATGACATTTTGCATAACAGGCGATACCGGCAAACGATACGCTGTATCATCCACCTACAACGAGATAACAATTAAACGCATAGCATAATGACGGCAATAGAACCACAAGTAAGCCTGACGGGACGATATTCCATAGGCGAGGCATCGGCGATCTTAGGTATTAACCGAAGTACATTACGGCGATATACGAACGCGGGCTATATAAAATGTGGCTTCCGCAGAGAATCAGCACGAAGATTTTATCTCGGCAGCGAAATACTACGTTTCTGGAGAGCGCAGCTTTAGTAAGAAGAAGCCGTGTAAAAAAGTAATCCGATATAATCTTTGAGGCATTAGAATCATGCAACAAACAATCCGCAAACAAATTTAACTGGAACGTGCCAAAACTGCGCAATTTGCAGTATGACGTGCGCCCTTTTTCCCTTTTTTGGAACGGCTGAAAATTGCATAAAATAAGCACCGATTATCAAACCCATATATTTGATAATCGGTGTTTATTGCTTTTGTCGGGGCGACAGGATTCGAACCTGCGACCACCTGCTCCCAAAGCAGGCGCGCTACCGGACTGCGCTACGCCCCGTTCCGTCATATTTAAAAACGCCTGCAAAGATAATCATATTTATTTTTATTACAATATTAATTGTCCGGTAAGTTTGAAATAACCTGTTTTTATAGTACTTTTGTATGCCTTAAATATGCAGTAAGCAATACGGCAAGAAATATTTATATTATGTATAGAAGTGTAACTTGCGGCCAGTTGCGTATGGCCGATGTAAACAGCAGTGCAATATTGGCAGGATGGGTACAGCGTATCCGCAAAATGGGGGGGATGACGTTTGTCGATTTACGCGACCGTTACGGAATAACGCAGTTGGTGTTCAACAACGATGTGGATGCAGCCCTTTGCGATGCCGCCAATAAATTGGGACGCGAATATGTAATACAGGTAACGGGAACGGTAAAAGAACGATATAATAAAAACCGCAATATCCCTACCGGCGATATAGAGATAGAAGTAAACAGTCTGAATATACTAAGCACATCCGATACCCCGCCTTTTACAATCGAAGACGAAAGCGACGGAGGAGACGACCTCCGCATGCAGTATCGGTACCTCGACCTGCGTCGCGACTGCGTACGCAAAAATCTTGAATTGCGGCACAAACTCGCATTTGAAGTAAGGCGATACCTCGACTCGCAGAATTTCTTGGAGATCGAGACCCCCATACTGATAAAATCCACGCCCGAAGGAGCCCGCGACTTTGTCGTACCGTCGCGAATGAACCCCGGCGAATTTTACGCCCTTCCGCAGTCGCCCCAAACATTCAAACAGTTGCTTATGGTATCCGGTTTCGACCGTTACTTCCAAATAGCCAAGTGTTTCCGCGACGAAGATCTGCGTGCCGACCGTCAGCCCGAATTTACTCAAATAGATTGCGAAATGTCGTTTGTCGAGCAGGAGGACGTACTCTCCATATTCGAAGGCATGGTAAAACATGTATTCAAAGAGATAAAAGGGATAGAGTTCGACGGAGAATTCCCGCGCATGACATGGCACGATGCGATGAAATATTACGGGAGCGACAAGCCCGACATCCGATTCGGGATGCGTTTTGTAGAGATAAAGCCCCTTACCGAAGGGAAGAACTTTGCGGTATTCGATTCGGCCGAATATGTAGGCGGAATAGTTGCCGAAGGGTGTGCGGCATATTCCCGCAAACAGATAGACGAAC
>JADIMW010000011.1 GCA_017694415.1 Candidatus Caccoplasma merdipullorum | reverse complement strand
CTGTTGTCGTATGGGCAAAAAAAATGCCAGACCGTCGGGTCTGACATTTTGGCTGTCATGTTTGACTGTTTGTCATTTGTTTACGTACGTCTTTATTTTCTTTTTTTCCGTATCGTAATCGACTGTTATCGTGTCGCCGGGTGTTGCTTCGCCGCTTAGGATTATTTCTGAAAGTGTGTCTTCGAGATGTTCCTGTATGGCGCGTTTAAGCGGTCGAGCCCCGAATTGTACGTCGCATCCGGCATCGGCGATGAACCCTTTTGCCTTGTCGGTAAGTTCCATTTTGTATCCGATTCCTTCGAGACGTTTGTAAAAGTCTTTCAGTTCGAGGTCGATAATCTTGAATATGGCATCACGGTCGAGACTGTCGAATATTATTATGTCGTCTATCCTGTTGAGAAATTCGGGCGAGAACGACTTGTTGAGTGCTTTGCGGACTATTGAATGTGCCGACTGCTTGTCTTTGTCGATACTTCCGGATGCGAATCCTATGCCGTGTCCGAACTCTTTTAGCTGTCTTGTCCCTACATTCGATGTCAGGATTATTATCGTGTTCTTAAAATCGATGTAGCGTCCCAGGCTGTCGGTAAGACGCCCTTCGTCCATTACTTGCAGCAACAGGTTGAATACGTCCGGATGGGCTTTTTCTATTTCGTCGAGCAGCACTACGGAGTATGGTTTGCGCCGTACTCTTTCGGTGAGTTGTCCGCCTTCTTCGTATCCGACGTATCCCGGAGGTGCGCCTATTAATCTTGATACGCTGAATTTTTCCATGTATTCGCTCATGTCCACGCGTATTATTGCATCTTGCGAATCGAACAACGCTTCCGCTATTTTTTTTGCCAGATATGTTTTCCCGACTCCCGTGGGCCCGAGGAACATGAATGTTCCTATCGGCTTTTTCGGGTCTTTTAACCCGATACGGTTGCGACGTATTGCCCGTACCACCTTGTTTACGGCTTCGTCTTGTCCTATAATGCTTTCTTTCAGGAGGTCTCCCATTTTTAAAAGGCGTTCGGTTTCTCCTTGTGCAATCTTATTGATGGGAATTCCTGTCATTATGGAGACGGTTTCGCTTATAGTGTCTTCATTGACTTCTTCATGACTCCCTTTTACTTCGGAGAACCATTTCTTTTTGGCTATACTTAATCGGTCTTTTATCTCTTTTTCTTTTCTGAGATAATCTCCTGCAAGTTCGAAATTATTCTCCTTTACGGCTGTTTTCTTTGCTTTTATTACCTCTTCTAATTCCGATTCTATTTCTTTTACGTAATCGGGTATCTCTATTTCCGTTATTTGTGCTTTCGATGCCGATTCGTCCATTATATCGACAGCCTTGTCGGGGAAATTACGGTCGCTTATATATCTCGATGCAAGTTTTACACAGGTTTTAAGAGCATTGTCTGTATATGTTACGTCGTGATACTCTTCGTATTTTTCCTTTATGTTGCATAATATCTGCAATGTTTCTTCTTCTGTCGTGGGCGGTACGATTATTTTTTGGAATCTGCGTTCCAAAGCTCCGTCTTTTTCGATGCTCTTCCGGTATTCGTCGAGAGTCGTGGCTCCTATGCATTGTATGTCGCCGCGTGCCAGTGCCGGTTTCAGAATGTTGGCGGCATCGAGTGTGCCTGCGGCGTTTCCTGCTCCCACGATAGTGTGTATTTCATCTACAAAGAGTATTATGTCTTTGTTGTTGGAGAGTTCGGTTAGTATCGATTTTATTCGTTCTTCGAATTGTCCTCTGTATTTTGTCCCGGCTATTATGGATGCCATATCGAGAGAGACGATGCGTTTTTTCAACAGGGCGAGCGATACTTTGTGCTTGACTATCCGTATGGCCAATCCCTCCACTATGGCCGATTTGCCTACTCCCGGTTCTCCTATAAGTACGGGGTTGTTTTTCTTGCGGCGGCTTAATATTTGCGACAACCGTTCTATCTCTTTTTCGCGCCCTATGACAGGGTCGAGCTTGTCGTCCTCGGCAAGTTTGGTCATGTCTATACTGAAACTGTCGAGTACAGGAGTGTCGGAGGGGACATCTTTTGAGGGTTGTCCTGTTGTTCCGTGTGCCGCTTCCCCGTCGCTTTTCGATATAGGACTGTCTTCGAAATCGTCGTCTTCGTCGCTTGTATATGCCGATTCTATTTCGTAATCCGAGCCTTTTTCCATATTGTTCAACTTGTATTGTGTTGCTATGGTATTATATGTCTCGTCGTATAAAATGTTCTTGCTGTTCAGTATCTTGGTGGCGGGAGTATAGTTGTCCCTGAGTATTGCAAGCAGCAGATGCTCCGATTTGACGTTTGTACACTTTAAATTCCGGGCTTCGAGTTTGCTTATTTTTATTATTCTGTCGGTATCTTCTCCCACTTCTATATTTTCATCTTGTATGTCGCCGGGTGCTGCATTGGCTTTTAATTCTGTTTCTATTTCGTTTTTTAAATCGGACAATACTATCCCGCGACGTTTCAATATATCTACGGCCATTCCGGAATTTTCCCGAAGAATGCCGAGCATCAGATGCTCAGGCATTATTTTCGTGTGATTAGTGCGCCTCGCTTCTTCACGGCTGTATCCCAAAATGTCCTTTACTCTTTTTGAATAGTTTAATTCCATCATTATGCCTCTGTATTTTACGCTTTCTGCGCAAGCCTATACGTTTAAAACGTATTTGTCGAGTCTGGTTCTATAACCGCCTGCAAAGATAACGCTAAAAAAGGTATTTGTAATATTGATATTTATCATCGTGTTATGTTATACAGCAAATA
The DNA here is from genome assembly GCA_017694415.1 of Candidatus Caccoplasma merdipullorum. Classification (GTDB taxonomy): domain Bacteria; phylum Bacteroidota; class Bacteroidia; order Bacteroidales; family G3-4614; genus Caccoplasma_A; species Caccoplasma_A merdipullorum. The sequence continues at coordinate 23,823 of JADIMW010000011.1, read as the reverse complement.
ACGTGCCGTATTTTATATGGTGCGGGACGGTTTTCCATGTTATTAGTCCGTTGCTTGCGTATTTCCAACGTGCGGCAGTTAGTATTGCAGGAATCTTTTTTTGAAAATAACGATGATAAATGCTTGTTTCTCCGACAGGGTTTATAGCCTTTTGCCTTTAGGCGTCTGTATCGTAATTTTTTTTCATCCGAAGGTCTGTTTATTGCGAATTGCAAAACGGTGGTTAGTGTTGGTGCCGTAATTTGTATGGGCTTGGCACTTAATGTTTTTTGATATTAATATACCTATTTGAAATGTAAAAATTTTCCCGTACGGCGAAAATGTATTATCTTAGTGCAGTTTTTAGGATAATTGTATTGAACATCATATATTCGAACTTAAATGATTGACAGAGAAGATAGAATTATAAAGATTAATATCGAAGAGGAGATGAAAAAATCGTACATCGACTATTCGATGTCGGTTATTGTGGCGCGTGCTCTGCCTGATGTGAGGGACGGTTTCAAGCCTGTACACCGCAGAGTGCTTTTCGGAATGAACGAACTTGGCAACAACTCCAATAAACCCCATAAGAAATCAGCCAGAATCGTCGGAGAAGTTTTGGGTAAGTACCATCCTCACGGCGATTCTTCGGTATATCTTACCATGGTACGTATGGCTCAGCCGTTTTCAATGCGCTACATGCTCGTTGATGGAAACGGTAACTTCGGTTCGGTGGACGGAGACAGTCCCGCAGCCATGCGATACACCGAGGCTCGTCTATCCCGCATAGCCGAAGAGATGTTGCAGGATATTGACAAGGAGACGGTAAATTTCAGAAATAATTTCGATGACACATTGCAGGAGCCCGAAGTACTCCCGACGAGAATACCCAATCTTTTGGTAAACGGTGCATCGGGTATTGCCGTAGGAATGGCTACCAATATGCCTACTCATAACCTGACGGAGGTTATAGACGGTATTACCGCATACATAGATGACCCTGAAATCTCGATAGAAGGATTGATGCAGTATATCAAAGCCCCGGATTTCCCGACAGGCGGATATATATACGGTTATTCGGGGGTAAAGGAAGCGTACGAAACAGGACGCGGCAGGATTGTAATGCGTGCCCGTGCAGAGATTGAAACAGAAGGTAACCGCGAAAGCATAATCGTTACCGAGATTCCCTATGGCGTAAACAAGGCCGAACTTATAAAGAATATCGCGGATTTGGTTGTTGATAAGAAAATCGAAGATATATCGAATATCAATGACGAATCGGATAAACGTTCGGGCATGCGCATTGTCATAGAATTAAAGAAGGATGCCAATTCCAGCGTTATTCTGAACAAACTTTACAAGATGACGGCAATGCAGTCATCGTTCAGCGTAAACAATATAGTTCTTGTTGATGGAAGGCCTAAACTGCTCAATCTTAAGCAATTGATAGAGGCGTTTGTAAAGCATCGCCACGAAGTGGTACTGCGGAGAACTCGCTTCCTGTTGCGTAAGGCCGAAGAACGGGCGCATATATTGGAGGGGTTGATTCTTGCATGCGACCACCTCGACGAAGTGATAAGCATTATCCGTTCGTCGAAGTCGAGAGATATGGCCAGAGAGCGTTTGATGGAGCGATTCTCATTATCCGACGCTCAATCGCGTGCAATAGTGGAGATGCGGCTCGGACAGCTTACCGGTATGGAGCAGGACGACCTTCGCGAGAAATTCAGACAGACCATGGAGCAGATAGCATATCTCAATACCATATTGTCGGATGAGAAAGTCTGCATGCAGGTTGTAAAGGATGAATTGATAGAGATTAAGGAGAAGTACGGCGACGAACGCAGAAGCGAAATAGTCTATGCTACCGAGGACTTTAATGCGGAAGATTTTTATGCCGACGAGCAGATGATAATTACAATATCGCACATGGGGTATATAAAGAGAACGCCGTTGGCCGATTTCCGTGCCCAGAACCGAGGTGGAGTAGGGGCTAAGGGGAGTGATACGCGCGATGAAGATTTTATCGAATATATCTATCCTGCCTCGATGCACAACTATATGCTCTTCTTCACGCAAAAGGGGCGTTGCTATTGGCTGAAAGTTTATGAGATACCCGAAGGCAGCAAAAATTCCAAAGGCCGTGCTGTACAGAATATGCTTAATATAGAGCCGGATGACAAGATTAATGCCTTTATAAGGGTTAAGAATCTGCAAGACCCGGAATATAACTCTACGCATAATCTTGTGTTCTGCACGAAGAAAGGTATTATAAAGAAAACGTGTCTTGAGGCTTATTCGCGTCCCCGTACCAACGGCGTGAACGCTATTGTAATAAAAGAGGATGACAAGGTAATACAGGTACGTTTGACGGACGGGAATTCCGATATTGTAATAGCCAACAGAAACGGGCGGGCCATACGTTTCCATGAGAGCAAGGTTCGCGAAATGGGTCGCGTGGCAACCGGCGTGAGAGGTATGACCCTCGATGAAGACGGCGAAGACGAGGTTGTCGGAATGGTATGTATCCAGAATCCGGAGAAAGAGACGATAATGGTTGTTTCGGAGCAAGGATACGGAAAACGTTCGGATATAAACGATTATCGCATCACGAACAGAGGCGGAAAAGGTGTCAAGACTTTGAATATTACCGAAAAGACAGGTAAACTCGTCGCAATAAAAAGCGTAACTGACGAGAATGATATTGTCATAATAAACAAATCGGGCATTACGCTAAGAATGAAGTTGTCCGATGTCCGTGTAATGGGGCGTGCCACACAAGGTGTAAGGCTTATAAATCTCGAAAAACGGAGTGATGAAATAGCTTCGGTTTGCAAGGTAATGACAGAAGTGGAAGATGAGGAACTGCCCGAAAATGAACTGTCTGAGAACCATGAAGGGGAGAATACGGAGAATACGAAAACGACAGTTGAAGAAACACCGACAGAATAGATATAAAAAACAAGAAAATTTATTTTTGTAATAACTAATACTTAGAGCTATGAGGAAAATTTATTTGGCATTGGCCATGGCGTTGATCGTAACTGCAGGCTATGCACAGAAAAAAAATGTCAATAGTGCATATAACGAAACTTGGCAAGATGCACCTGATTTCGACAACGCCCGTAAGTTAATTAAGGAAGCCTTTCAGGATTCTACAACAATGAACTGGGTGAAGACTTGGGCTACTGCCGGTATGGTAGAAATGAAGTTTTTTGAAACAGAATTGATAAAGGCCATGTCGGGAGGTTCGGCTAACGAAGAGGCAATGTACAATGCGTTAAAAGAAGCGTATGATTATTTTCTGGTTGCTGTCGATTTGGATGCAAAACCCGATGAGAAAGGAAAGGTTAAGCCTAAATTTACGAGAGATATAAAAGATCAGTTGCATACCAACATGGAATATTTTTATTATGGCGGTGGTTATTTCCTGAACAAGCAGAATAACCAGAAGGCGTATGAAATGTTCATGATTTTCGATGACCTCTGCAAAAAAGATTTTATGGCATCATTTAAGATTGACTGTGCAGATTCCATGCATATGCAGGCTCGTTATCTTGCAGCCATTATGGCATATTCGGCAGGTGATAAAGATGGTGCGTTAGATGCATTCTTGAGGTCTAAAGAAGACAATTTCAACGGATTGGACGTATATAATGCCATAGCCAATATATATGCTGAAAAGAATGATACCGTAAACCAGATAGCAATACTCAAAGAGGGTATAGACAAGTTCGGCGAAGAGGCAAATTCCAGCGAGTACGGTTTTATGAGCCAGCTTATTAACATATATATAAATAAATCGGACATAAATACAGCAATATCGATGTTGAACGAGTCGTTGAATTCCGACCCGAACAATAAAGAATACTGGAAGGTTCTCGGTTCTCTTTACTATGAGCAGAAAGATGAAGCAAATGCGATAAATGCTTTGGAGAAAGCTATTGAGATAGACCCGACTTATGCCGATGCTTATGGTGAAATTGGACGTATATATTACAATGCAGCCGTTAATGAAAGTAATAAGGCCAACGAGATTCAGAATAATGCAGAATATCGCAAGGCTAAAGAGGAAATCGTAAAACCGGCATTCCAGAAAGCCATACCTTATTACGAAAAGGCACATGAGTATAAACCCGATGAGATGGGCTTCCTTTACAATTTGAAGAGCATCTATTATAACATAGATGACGGGGCTAATCTGGAGAGAGTAGAAAAACTTTTGGGTGAATAATTTTACAAACCGATAAAAAAGAAAAGGCCATTATTTCAATGGCCTTTTCTTTTTTGCAATAAAAAAACTTTTGTTGCAACCGGATAACAGATAGAAGCGTCTAATTCTAAAAAACAGGAGTATATTTGGATATTGCAATATGTTTACCTGCAGAATGTGAGATTATAATACAGTAAAAATTAAAAAATTAAAATATTAAAACTATGGATACCGGTAATATAGCAGTCGTAATGTTCTTTTTGGGAACTTTCTCAACAACATTCTTTATCTTGTATTTCATATATAGAAGCAAGAAGGAAAAGTACGAGATGATTAAGCATGCAATAAACAACAATTATCCCAATGCCCATCTGCTTCTGTCGAACGGATATGGTAAAAAGCAGACAGTCTATATTTCAAATATAAAAAAGATTGCCGTAGCGGCGGCATTGTTGATACCGTGTTGTTTCGATATTGATACGGATATAAAAATTATTTTGTTATCGGTAGGCTCATTCTTTTTAATTTACGGAGTCGGTATGATATTGCTGTTTAGATCGAAAGTCGGGGATGAGGGTAATAGTCGGAGCAGTATAATTAATGAAAAAGGTTGTACACCAAAGGAGTCGGACGAAAATAATGAAAATTCGGAAACTGCGGATACCGCCGAAGTAGAAAGCAAATAACCTTTAGAGATAACGGTTGGATGTGCTAATCAGTAAAAATTAAGCATATACGCTGTGGGCAATAATACAGAAGACATATTGCTGGTTTCGGAAATAGTGGTGTTCGGAAACAAGAACGCTTTTGAACGTCTGGTGGACAAATATCAGGTCGCCGTCCGTAATTTCTTTTTGTTGCATACCGGGTATGATGAAATGGTAAGCGACGATTTGTCTCAAGAGACCTTTATCCGTTGCTGGGAGAGATTAGGAACATTCAAAGGGTTGTCGTCATTCCGCACATGGATGTATTCCGTAGCTTTCAATATTTTGTCGGATTACTATCGCAGCAGGAAGAGACAAATTCGGTTAAATGAATATATCTCCGAGAAGAATGAAAATAGCGGGGTGGAAGATAGGGGAGTGGATAATAAACATGATGTAATATCTGCCTTAAAATCATTGTCGGATATGGAAAAGAGCTGTATTATATTGTATTACATGCATGACCTGTCTGTCTCGAAAATATCATCTATCGTAAATTTGCCTTCAGGAACAGTAAAATCACATCTTTCGAGAGCCAGACTGAAAATGCAGAAATATTTAAAAAATGACGGTTATGAAGAATGATTCGGTAAAGAACTTTTTTGACGGAATAACACCTGTACCATATAGCAAAGAATTTACGGAAAAGGTTATGGATAATCTCGGAGACAGAATACCCATACCATATTTGCGTATATTTTTGCTTATAGTATTATGGGGCGGCATATTATATACAGTATTGGAATCGCCTGAGTTTATAATGGCGTACATTGATTCCGGGAATGTAGTAACCGGTACGGGAAACGAATTGAATTATTTAACGGCAGAAATCGTACATGTAGGATTATGCTGTTTGCGCATGTTGTTTTTAGTTGCAATACCTGTATTGTTGAGCATAATTATTATTTATGATTCGGTCTCGGTATCATTTGATAAATTGACCCAAAATCTTATGGCCGAATATGAACGGAAAAACTGTTCATTGTAAATATCATGTTGTGGAGGATTATTTGGAGAGTTTCAGTTGGTATGATTATAAATTTAATCAGTAAGTATCGATTTGAAAGACGGTAAATTTGTAGTCTTTGATTTTTCGATTCTCAAAGAAAATGCTATTGCAGATATTGATATTCAGTGATTGTAGTGCAGATATTGATATTCAGTGATTGTAGTCTTTATAAAGTAACAAAAAAGCAGATTCAGAAAAACTGCCTCTTTTGTTCTATAATTAATATTATGTTAAGTAAGGTTTGAGGAATAAGGTTTGGGGATAATGAATAATCTATACTTCGAATAATCTCTACTTCTCTACTTTATTATCTCGGTACGAAACGCGGCTGAGTTGTAACGTTCCTGCTTCTCTATTTTTATATTTCTACTTTTTCCATAATTCCTTTCTCATTTCTTTCTCTTTCAACACATCCTTTTTTCCGATTTTAAAAGTTATCTATGGCTGCTATTGTTTTCAATAGCTTTTCAGTTTTTGACTGAGTTTGTTTTCTTTATCAGTACAAATACTTCTGCAAGAACTTTTGCAATTTTCTTTTTCTTGTTTTTGACAATTCCGGTTATCTGATTGTTTGTCTGATTTTTTCAAATATTGGTTTTATAATACTGATAACTTGTATGCAATAATTGCCGTTTTTGTTTCTGTTTAAATTTGTCTGTGTTATATTTGTGTCTGCAATAGCCTGTTGTTTTTATGAACTTGTCAGAGAGTTTTTTTGATTTTATTCAGTCTCATAGAGATGACGAGTGTTCAAGATTGCGTCTTAAATCTTTTAAGAATGCTGATTTTGATACGAAATTCGCAATAGACCAGATTGAGGCGCGCCGTAAGACCAAAAATAAACTGCCTCTGATAAATTCTCATATCGGTTTTTTATACCCTTCGCTTATTGCGGCTGAACAATCTACGTCGGAGGATGTGGCTGTTTTTAAACGGAATTTGTTTGCCGGACGTTATTCGTCGGTATGCGACCTTACCGGAGGTTTGGGTATTGATACCGTTTTTATTTCGGATGTTGTACGTAATGTTACTTACATTGAGCGTTATGGCGAGTATTGCAATATCGCTGAACATAACTTTGCAGTGCTGGGTAAACGGAACATTAATGTAATAAATGCCGATTGTCGGGATTTTATTGCTGCTAATGACAGTCGTTTCGACGCTTTTTATATCGACCCTGCAAGACGCGGAGTTTCTAATTCCAGACTTTTTTCTTTTGCCGATTGTGAACCGGATATTCTTTCTTTGCTCCCCTCGCTCCTGCTTCATTCTCCCGAAGTCTGGATAAAGGCCTCGCCGATGATTGACATATCTCTGGCAATCAGTGATTTAAAAAATGTGCAGGAAGTATATGCCATATCTGTAAGGAATGAATGTAAGGAGTTGTTGTTCCATATTGTGGACGGGGTCTCTTCGGAGCCTGTCATACATTGTGTCGATTTGAAAGACGGTAAATCTGTAGTCTTTGATTTTTCGATTTCGGAGGAAAAGGGTATTGCAGATATTGAGTATGCCGATTCTCCCCTATCCTACCTGTATGAACCTGATGCTTCTATCCTTAAAGGCGGTGCATTTAAGTCTGTGGCAAAGCGGTATGGTTTGCATAAATTGCACGTAAACAGTCATTTATACACTAACGACACATTGATTGCTGATTTTCCGGGACGAAAATTTGTCATAAAAGAGACTCTCCCGTTCAAAAACAGCGTAATGAAAAGCTTTTCTGCAACTTGTCCGGCGGCAAATGTTTCTGCACGGAACTTTCCGCTTTCTGCCGACAGTTTAAGGAAGAGGCTGAAAATAAAGGACGGCGGTGATGTTTATTTGTTTGCTACAAAATGCAATGATGACGTGAATGTCCTGATTGTTTGTTCGAAGGTTACCGCTTGAACATTCTTTCCATGTTGCGTTTGTCTTCGCGTTCTTTTATTGATTCCCGTTTGTCGTACATCTTTTTACCGCGAGCTACGGCAATTTCGAGTTTTGCCAGTCCTTTTTCGTTTATGAAAAGTCTCACAGGGATTATCGAGAATCCGGCTTCCTTGTCTGTACGGGCTATTTTTCGCAGCTCCTTTTTTGTCAGCAGCAGTTTTCTTTCTCTTCTTACCGAGTGGTTGTTGTATGTGCCGTATGAATATTCGGCAATGTACATGTTCTTTACCCACAACTCGCCGTTTACAAAGTAGCAGTAAGTGTCGGACAACCCGGCTTTTCCTTGTCTTATGGCTTTTATTTCGGTTCCCGTAAGGACTATGCCGGCCTTGTATTTGTCGAGCAGTTCGTAATCGAATGTGGCTCGGCGGTTTTTTATGTTTATTTGCTGATTGTTCATATTAGTCTCATAAGTAGTTTCAACAATATTGCGATTATGGCCGGCAATAGAAGCGTCATAATCGAAATAAAAGGAATAAATCGTCCCTGTGCATTTTCCGTTACGTTGAGGAACTGCCTGGCTCCTGCCCATGCGATATATACAATGTACAACGACAGTATTGCTATGTATGGTAAAAATCCCGACGGGACAAACATCCCTATAATATAAAACAGTATCGTGGCCGAACAGATTATCCCGGCATACAAGTCGCATTTTGCTTTGCCGGCATCTTTACCCATAAGTTTGAGTGTAGTGAAACCGACGATGAAATATGTCGCGAAAAACTGTACGAATGTTATAACGGCAATTCTGAGTGCCGTTTCCATTCCGGAATCGCCACGCTCTTTTGTAAAATGCAAATTTACAATGAATGCCGCAAGCGATGCTATCCCCGAAAACAGCGACAGCATGTTTAATGCAGAATTGTCGTCTTTTATATCCGTACAGGAAGCGTATGCCTTTTCGGCTTCGCTCCATGCACGTTTGGGAAATATAATGAATTTGAATACCGACAGTACGCTGTTTTTACGCATATATCCTTTTTTTTATTTGCGCGAATATACTATAAAAACGGTAATTATGCATCTGTTTTGTTTGCATTATAGAGCAAAGAATCCTAATTTTGCAGCCGAAAATAATCAGCTATATAACTTCATGCCGCAGATGTCTGAAAGAGGTGAAGCGATGCCTGCTTCGCCTATAAGAAAATTGGTTCCTTTGGCCAACGAAGCCAAGAGAAAAGGGATAAAAGTTTATCACCTGAATATTGGACAGCCCGATATACATACTCCGGAAGTAGGGTTGAATGCCGTTAGAAATATTACCCGGGAGATATTGGAATATAGTCCCAGTGAAGGGTATAAATCGTTAAGGGAAAAACTGGTCTCTTATTATGCCACATTCAATATAAACATCTCTGCCGACGATATTATAATAACGACCGGCGGTTCGGAAGCCGTACTCTTTTCGTTTATGGCATGTCTCGACCCGGGCGACGAAATAATAGTGCCGGAACCGGCGTATGCCAACTATATGGCTTTTGCCATATCTGCGGGAGCAGTTATAAAAACCATTCCGTCTTCGATTGAGGACGGTTTTGCTCTGCCTTCGTTCGACAAGTTCGAGGCTTTGATAACTGAACGTACGCGCGGCATACTTATATGCAATCCCAACAACCCCACCGGTTACATATACTCAAAGGAGGAAATGGAACGGTTGAAGGAGATTGTAAAGAAATACGACCTCTTCCTCTTTTCCGATGAGGTTTATCGCGAATTCTGCTATACCGGAGCTCCTTACGTTTCAGCATTTCATCTGAAAGGGATTGAAGATAATGTAGTATTGATAGATTCCGTATCGAAGCGATACAGCGAATGCGGCATAAGAATAGGCGCATTGATAACCAAGAACAAGGCTCTGCGCAACCACGTCATGAAGTTTTGTCAGGCACGTCTGAGCCCTCCACTGTTGGGTCAGATTGTTGCCGAGGCATCGGTAGATGCTTCGCAAGAGTATCTTAAGAATACATACGATGAATATCTGGCACGCAGGAATTTCCTTATATCCGGAATAAATGCGATACCGGGATGTTATACACCGATGCCGATGGGTGCGTTTTATACCATGGCAAAACTGCCGGTGGACGATGCCGACAAATTTTGCGCATGGTGTCTTAAAGAGTTCCAATATGAAGGGCAGACAGTATTTATGGCTCCGGGTTCGGGATTCTATACTACTCCCGGATTAGGTATAGACCAAGTCCGTTTGGCTTATGTGCTGAATCGCGAAGATTTGGCTAAGGCTCTTGTGGTGCTGGAAAAGGCTTTGGAAGCATATCCGGGACGTAAGTTATGAAGTTCGAGCTGTTTATAGCGCGAAATATCTATTTTGGCGGCGATTCTGCCGCTAAACGCCTCTCTCCTGCGGTAAAAATTGCAACGGCCGGTGTCGCTCTCGGACTGGCCGTAATGTTGCTGTCGGTTGCTATTGTAATAGGATTCAAAAACGAAGTCAGCGATAAGGTAATAGGTTTCGGCTCTCATGTAACCGTATCCGGGATGAATGAAGAGTCGTATCTGACATCTGTGCCCGTGTCGGTCGATTCTGCGGTATGTCGGGCTTTGTCGGCCGATACGCAGGTAAAAAATATAGAGCGCGTAATCGAGACTCCTGCGGTATTTAAGACTGACACGGATTTTGCAGGTGTTGTAATTAAAGGCGTGGGAAGCGAATATGATACCGCTTTTTTCAGCAACTCTTTGGTGGAAGGGCGTCTCCCCGACGTATCCGGCGAATCTCCGACAAACGAAGTCGTGGTGTCGAACCTGATTGCCGACCAACTTCGTTTGAATGTCGGTTCTTCCATATATTGCTATTTTATAAATGTCGAAAATGTAAAAGCCCGCAAGTTTAAAATCTGCGGTATATACAAGACTAATTTTACGGATTACGACAGATTGTATGTTGTCGGCGATATAAGAGTGTTGCAGCGGGTAAACGGCTGGAATGACGACCAATATACTTCGCTGGAGATAAATCTTGCTAATCGCGATTATGTAGAGCCTTTTACTGAAGGATTGTTTTTTTCACTGTTGGGGCAGCATGACAAATACGGTGTTGTCTATTATGTAAGTTCTGCATACGATAAAAATCCCCAGTTGTTCGAGTGGCTCAACCTTCTCGACATGAACGTTTGGATAATAATAGTGCTGATGTCTGTAGTCGCAGGATTTACGATTATCTCCGGTATTTTGATAATAATATTGGAGCGGACTTCCATGATAGGGACGTTAAAGGCGTTGGGCGCAAGCAATGGCGTTATACGGAAGATATTCCTTTTCCTTTCATCGTTCCTTATCATAAAGGGGTTGATATGGGGAAATATTATCGGTCTGGTTTTATGCGGGCTTCAGTACTGGTTCAAGATTGTGAAACTCGACCCTTCAGTATATTATATATCGGCTGTCCCGATAGAAATGGATTGGCGTATTTTCATACTTTTGAATATAGGCACGCTGTTGTTGTTTGTGGCGATGGTTATAGCTCCTACATACATTATCTCCAGGATAAAACCCGCTACTACAATGCGCTTTGAATAAAGAGACCGTTTGCAGCTCTCCCCCCCCTCCCCTTTCATCCATAACAAGTATATGGAGAGATTAGAGTTTACAACTTGTAACTTATGAACAAAAAAGCCATATCGTTACTCGAAAGAGAGTCTGATATGGCTTTTATTGCATTCAAACGGTATAAGTTGTTTGTAACAGTGTTGTCGCTTTCGCCTTATTCGTTTGCCGGTCGGATTATTTTATTCGAACATCCGCTTTATTTTGGCGAATATCCTGTCTTTTATCGATTTTGTCGGGGTGAAGTTTTGTTGCCCTGCAAATTTTTCGATACTCTTTTTCTCTTCAGAGTTCAGTTTTTCGGGTATATATACCGACAGGTTTACCAATAAATCCCCTACTCCGTACCTGTTTACTGACGGCAGGCCTTTTCCTCTTAACCGCAGGACTTTCCCCGGTTGTGTACCCGGGTCTATCTTTACTTTTACTTTTCCGTCTATGGTGGGAATTTCCAGAGTTCCACCTAATGCGGCTGTGGGGAAATCGAGAAGGGCATTGTATATCACGTCGTTTTCGTCCCTCAACAATTCGTCGTGCGGTTCTTCTTCTATAAGTATGAGCAAATCGCCGTTCACTCCGCCGTGGCGAGCCGCATTTCCTTTCCCGCTCATGGAGAGTTGCATCCCCTCCATTACTCCTGCCGGAATGTTTATGGTTATTATTTCGTCTTCTTTCAGTATGCCTTCACCGTTGCAGGCTGCGCATTTTTTTGTTATGGTTTTGCCTTCGCCTCCGCAGGTGGGGCATGTCGAGGTGGACTGCATCGCTCCGAGGAACGTCTGCTGTACGCGTGTTACCACTCCGCTTCCGTTACACGTGCTGCATGTGGTATATGCCGTGCCGTTTTCGGCTCCTGTTCCGTTACATGCCTTGCAACTGACGTATTTCTTTACTTTTATTTTCTTTTCTACCCCGGTGGATATTTCCTTTAATGTGAGTTTGACTTTTACTCTGAGGTCTGTCCCGCGGTTTACGTGTTTATGAGTTCTGCCTCCGCCGCCGAAACCGCCGAATCCGAAACCTCCGAAGTGTCCGCCGAATATGTCTCCGAACTGTGAGAATATGTCTTCCATGCTCATACCTCCGCCACTGAATCCGCCGCTTGCCGCACCTCCTACGCCGGCATGCCCGAACTGGTCGTATCGGCTGCGCTTTTCAGGGTTGCTGAGCACTTCGTATGCTTCGGCTGCCTCTTTGAATTTTTCTTCGGCTTCTTTGTTCCCCGGGTTTTTGTCGGGGTGGTATTCTATCGCTTTTTTACGATATGCCTTTTTTATCTCTTCAGGCGTTGCTGTCTTTGAGACACCGAGCACTTCGTAATAATCTCTTTTCTCTGCCATATCTCTCTGTTTTATTCTCCTACGACAACTTTTGCAAATCTTATTACCTTATCGTTCATCGTGTACCCTTTTTGTACGCAATCTATTACTTTCCCTTTTTTATCGGGGTCTTCTACCGGAAACATTGTAACGGCTTCGTGATATTCGGTATTGAAATCGCTGTTTTCCGTTTTAATGGGTTTTATTCCGTGCTGGTTAAGGTATGTGTTGAATTTGTTGTAGATATGCGTTACTCCCTCTTTCAGGGCTTCCACGTCGCTGCTGTTGTTTATTGCGGCAATGCTTCTTTCAAAATCGTCTATTATCGGAAGCAGGCTTTTAAGGCATTCTTCTCCTCCCGATTTGATTAAGTCGGCCTTTTCTTTTAATGTCCTTTTTCTGTAATTGTCGAAATCGGCCATTACAAGAAGTTTGTCTTTTGCTGCCTGTTCGAGTTTTTCTTTAAGTTCCGCTATTTCGGCGACAAGGGCATCGGTCTCGGATATTTCGGTCTCTCCCTCGTTGCCGTTTGTATCGGCAACTTCTTCATTAATATCATTGGCGGAATCCATGTCATTGTCTTTATTGACATTCTGTTCCTCCGATACTCTTTTTTCAGTGGAGTCTTGTTTGTTTTCTTCGTTCTTATCCATATCTTGTCTGTTTTGTATTCGTGCTTTGTTCGACGTTTTATCTGCAAATATTTTGCCATAAAACCGATACTGAACTTTTGTCACTATTTTGCCATTTTGTCAGTATTATCAATAAAAAACGAACCGGGATATTATTGCGTATTCCGGTTCGTTTGTGTAATATCTTCTCTTACTGGCGTTATTCTTCGTAACTCGAGCCATCGAAACAGTGGGTACATATCGACTCTTTTGGCAGTCCTATGGATTCTACGAGGGTTTCGATTGGATTGAACTTTAATGACGATATGTTCAGTTGCTTGCGAATACACTCTACCATGCGGCAGTAGCGCGGCGAATCGGTTGTTGCATACTCTTCGAGGTGTTTGTCGTGAGCCCCTTCCAAGTCTTTTATTATCCTGCGCGTTATAAGTTCCATTTCGCTTTTCGATGCCGTGAAGTTGAGGAAACGGCACGGATATATAAGCGGCGGGCAGCTTATGCGCATGTGGACTTCCTTTGCTCCGCAGCGATACAGGTCGGTAACATTGTCGCGCAACTGTGTGCCGCGTACTATCGAGTCGTCGCAGAACAGCACGCGTTTGTCTTTTAAAAGCCATTTGTTGGGGATGAGTTTCATCTTTGCGACAAGTTCTCTCCTTTCCTGTGTGGTAGGGGTAAAACTCCGCGGCCATGTGGGGGTGTATTTTACAATTCCGCGTTTGTACGGAACGCCTTTGCCTACGGCGTATCCAAGCGACATGCCTACTCCCGAATCGGGTATTCCGGATACGAAATCTATATCTACGTCATCTTTCTTGCCCATCTCTTCGCCGCACTTGAAGCGCATCTCCTCTACGTTTTTTCCTTCGTATTCGCATACGGGGTATCCGTAATATACCCACAGGAACGAACAGATTTGCATCTTGTCGTTGGGTTTCCTTATCTGTTTGTATCCGTTGGCATCGATAAGCATTATTTCGCCGGGACCGATATTGTATTCCGCTTCGTATCCGAGGTTGGGGAAACAGCATGTTTCGGACGAGACTGCATACCCTTTGTTGTTTTCGCCTTTGGCTATGTACAGAGGAGTCCTTCCGTATTTGTCGCGCGCCGCTATTATCCCCTCTTCGGTAAGCAGCAGCATTGTGCACGACCCTTTTATCTTCTTGAACAGGTATTCTATTCCATCGACATAATCTTTCCCTTTTGTAATGAGCATCGATATTAGTTCCGTCTGGTTTATTATATCGTTGCTGTGTTCGCAAAAGTGATTTCCCTCTTCGAGGAGTTCGAGTTCGAGTTCTTTGATGTTGTTTATTTTGGCGACTGTTACTATTGCAAATTTGCCTAAGTGCGAACTGATTATTATCGGTTGTGCATCGGTATCGCTGATAACGCCTATTCCGGAGTTCCCGTCGAAGTCGTCCAAATCCCGCTCGAATTTTGTTCGGAAATATGAATTTTCGATATTGTGAATCTCTCGTATGAAATTGCCGTTTGACAATGTTACCATTCCGGCACGTTTCGTCCCGAGGTGCGAATTATAGTCCGTGCCGTAGAATAATTCCGATACGCAGCAATCGTGTTTTATCGTTCCGAATAATCCTCCCATCTTCTCTTATACCTTGTGTTGTAATATTAATCTTTTTTATTGCTTTCTATCCATTTGCGTGCATTTACGAACGCTTCAATCCACGGCGTAATTTCGTCGTCGTTTCTGCCCGGGACGTAATACGGGCATTGCCACGGGAATATTGCACGTTCGAGGTGAGGCATCATTGCCAGATGCCGGCCGTCGGGCGAAGCGATACCTGCAATTGCATACGGTGAACCGTTGGGGTTTGCAGGGTATGCATTATACGTGTACTGGGCAACAACGTTGTAGTGCGACTTTGCATACGGCAGGCTGAATTTCCCTTCGCCGTGCGCAACCCAAATGCCGAGTTTGCTGCCGGAGAGCGAGCCGAACATTACCGAGTTGTTGCGCGGTATGGTTACGCTTATGTATTCCGATTCGAATTTATGCGAATCGTTATGCAGCATCTTGGGTTTCTTTTCATCGTCCGGGGTAAGAAGGCCGAGCTCTACCATTAACTGGCATCCGTTGCATATTCCGAGGCTGAGCGTATCCTCGCGGGCATAGAACCTGTCGAGTGCCGCTTTTGCTTTTTCGTTCCACAAGAAGCCTCCTGCCCACCCTTTTGCCGAACCTAATACATCGGAATTGGAGAATCCGCCGACATATACTATCATGTTTATATCTTCGAGTGTTTCGCGTCCCGACATCAAATCCGTCATGTGGACGTCTTTAACGTCAAAGCCTGCCAAATAGAGCGAGTAGGCCATTTCCCTGTCTCCGTTCACACCCTTTTCTCTTATTATAGCTGCTTTTATGCCGCTTGCCGTGCGACGGTCGGCCGATATGCCGTATTGTGCCATTTTACCGGTAAACGATTTGTCGAACTTGAGTTTTACCGGTTGCAGCTTGTAATTTGCATATCTCTCTTTGGCGCACTTTTCGCCGCTCTGCTTTCTGTCCAAAAGGTAAGAAGAGGAATACCATACGTCGCGCAGGTAATCTATGCCGAACTGATATTCCGCTCCGTCGTGTTTTACGAGCAGATGACGCTCTTTGCACGGTTTACCTATCTTCGCAAAACTGATATTGGCATTTTTCAGTATCTCTTCAGCTTTTGCAGGCGACGATATTTGCAGTATTACTCCCGGGTTCTCGCTGAACAGAAGTTTTACCAGATCTTTTTCGCGGAGTTTGACTGTATTTATTTCAATACCTCCGTTTACATTTCCGAAAGTCATTTCGAGTAATGTAGTTATCATTCCTCCTGCCGAAATATCGTGTCCTGCAAGTACAAGACCTTCATTTATCAGCTTCTGTACCGTATCGAAAGCATTAGCAAAATAGTCGGCATCCTTAACCGTCGGGACATCGCTGCCAATCTTGCCGAGCGTTTGTGCGAATGCTGAACCGCCCAACTTGAACTTGTCGAACGAAAAGTCGATATAATAAAGCGGGCAACTCCGTTTGTTTACTATGACCGGCGAAACGATTTTCTTTACATCCGAAACTTCTCCGGCTGCCGATATTATAACCGTGCCGGGGGCGAATACCTTTTTGTCGCCGTACTTTTGTGTCATCGACAAACTGTCTTTTCCTGTCGGGATGTTTATCCCTAATGCTATTGCAAAGTTGCTGCATGCCTCCACTCCCTTGTATAAACGGGCATCTTCCCCTTCGTTCTTGCAGGGCCACATCCAGTTTGCGCTTAACGATACGCTCTTGAGCCCTTCTTTAAGCGGCGCGAATACTATATTGGTAAGGGCTTCGGCTATGGAGAGCACCGAACCTGCTTCGGCCGATGCGAGTGCTGCTTGCGGAGCATGTCCGATTGAGGTTGCTATACCGCTGTTGCCTCTGTAATCGAGAGCCACCGCACCGCAGTCGCTCAGCGGAAGCTGTATCTCTCCCTGACATTGCTGACGTGCTACTTTACCTGTTACGGAACGATCTACCTTGTTGGTTAGCCAGTCTTTACATGCCACACCTTCGAGTGTCAGTACATCTTCTATGTATGAATGTATGTCGGATTGGTTATATCCGGCATTTTCGTATGTTTCGTTTACGGTGTTGTCGTGCATTATTGTTTTGGGAGCTTTACCGAACATGTCCTCCATTGCGAGGTCTATGGGTTTCACTCCGTCCTTTTGCTCGAATACGAAACGGTGGTTGCCCGTGGTTTCACCTACGACATACATCGGGGCGCGTTCTCTTTCGGCTATCCGTTTTACATATTCTATATTGCTTTCGGGCAATACCATACCCATTCTCTCCTGGCTTTCGTTTCCGATAATTTCTTTGGCCGAAAGCGTCGGGTCGCCTATCGGAAGTTTGTCCATTTCGATTTTCCCTCCGGTGGCTTCTACCAGTTCCGACAAAGCGTTGAGGTGTCCTCCGGCTCCGTGGTCGTGTATGGATATTATAGGGTTGCTTTCATCTTCGGCCAATGCCCTGATTACGTTCGATACGCGTTTTTGCATTTCGGGATTGGCTCGTTGTATGGCATTCAACTCTATGGAGTTGTCATATACGCCTGTCTCTACCGAAGAGACGGCGCCGCCACCCATTCCTATCCGATAGTTGTCGCCGCCCATTACCACTACTTTTTCTCCGGCTTCGGGCGTGCCTTTTATTGCATCTCTGCGAGTTGCAAATCCTACACCTCCGGCAAGCATTATTACTTTGTCGTATGCGTATTTTTTCCCGTTTTCGGCGTGTTCGAATGTCAAAAGCGAACCGCATATCATCGGTTGTCCGAATTTGTTGCCGAAATCGGATGCTCCGTTCGAGGCTTTTATCAATATCTCCTCGGGAGTCTGGTACAGCCAGTTGCGTTCTTTTATCTCTTCTTCCCAAGCGCGTCCTTTTTCCGTTCTCGGGTATGAGGTCATATATACTGCCGTTCCTGCTATCGGGAGACTTGCTTTGCCTCCTCCGAGTCGGTCGCGTATCTCCCCTCCTGTTCCTGTGGCTGCGCCGTTGAACGGTTCGACTGTGGTGGGGAAGTTGTGGGTTTCGGCTTTAAGCGATATGACGGTGTCGATGTCCTTTATCCGGAAATAGTCGGGTTTGTCCTGTGTTGCGGGGGCAAACTGCTCGACGGTCGGCCCTTCGTTGAAGGCCACATTGTCTTTATATGCCGATACCAGACGGTTGGGGTTTATTTTAGACGTTTTCTTTATCATTGAAAAGAGCGTGCTCTCTTTTTCTTCTCCGTCGATTATGAATATGCCGTTGAAGATTTTATGACGGCAATGTTCCGAATTTACTTGCGAGAACCCGAATACTTCGCTGTCGGTAAGTTTCCGTCCCAATCTTTCGGACAGAGAGTTAAGGTAAGCCATTTCGTCATCGCTCAACGCCAGCCCTTCGCGCTTGTTGTATTCGGCTATGTCGTCGATATATACTATCGGGTCGGGTGTTTTGCTTATTGTAAATATATCGGCATCGAGACCTTGATATATTCTCTGAAGCATTTTGTCGTGCGATGCGTTTTTCCCGCTTGCCTTAAAGAACTCTTCTATACGAAGAATGCCGTCAATACCCATATTCTGGGTTATTTCAACGGCATTTGTACTCCACGGGGTTATCATTTCGCGGCGCGGCCCTATAAACCAACCGGATATTTTATTCCCTTTTTCCACTTTGGCTTCTCCGAAAAGCCAGCATAATTTGTATATCTCTTCTTGCGACAGGATTTTATTGCTCTCTACGGCAATAATGTTCTGCGAGGAGGTCTTAAAGAATGTTACCATTCGAGTGAAGTTTATCGCCCTTTTTATGGGGGTGTGTGATGTTTTATTTTGGTACAAAATTAATAAATTCATCTGTTACGCAAAAACGAAAGCAAAAATATTCTTTTGCTCTTTTTCGGATATGGGCATATTATTTCCGGAATGAAACTTGTTTCGTGAAAAATTGCTACTTTTGCAATTACATAGTTGGTATCTTATGGATACTTGCGTATTTTTACGTATTATTTTGTACAGGCTTCATCCCGTTATTTTTACAATAGCGGACTAAATATGGTTACGACACGTGGAAATCTTGATAGACACGGCTATAAAAGGTTTTATAATAGGGGTCTTTGTCTCGGCGCCTATGGGACCGGTAGGAGTCTTGTGTATTCAACGGACTCTTAACAAAGGACGCGTGTCCGGCCTGTATACCGGAGTAGGTGCGGCAATTTCCGACCTTTTGTATGCTTTGCTTACAGGTTTCGGGATGTCGATGGTTATTGATTTTATCGAGACTAATGCAATCTTGATTAAAATAATAGGAAGCATCGTGCTCGCCGGTTTCGGCTTGTATGTTTACAGACAAAATCCGGCGAAGAATCTGCGTCAGAAAGGACAAACGTCGAATTCAAATATGCAGGATCTGATTACGGCATTTTTCCTGACCTTTTCCAATCCTCTGATATTGTTCCTTTTCATAGGCTTGTTTGCCCGGCTGAACTTCTTTTTGCCGGAATCCAGCCTGCCCGATTATATTGTGGGTTACATAGCCATAATTGCCGGTGCTCTTTCGTGGTGGTTTACCATTACGTACTTTATAAACAAGGTTCGGACTAAATTCAATATACGTTCGCTGTGGATTGTCAATCGAGGAATAGGTACATTGATACTTATCCTTTCGGCCATAGGATTTGTAACTGGTCTGATAGAAATTTCAAAAATCTGGTAATGATGAAAAAAAGGATAGATGCGGTATATGCCCCGCAATTCGACAATATGGATTTGTCTGCCGTGGCATCGGCAATGGAAGGTGTTGCCGCGCGCGATTACGTTGCACAGGTAAATTGGCCGGACAAATTTCCGTACAAACCGATAGTGGCAGTCGATACTGCCCGCGGGGACAAAGAGCTTTATATCCATTTTTTTGTACGAGGGAATTATCTGCTTGCAGCCAATACCGAGTTTAATTCTCCTGTCTATCACGACAGTTGTGTGGAATTTTTTGCGCATATACCCGGGCAGAAAGAGTATTACAACTTTGAATTCAACTGTATAGGAACGGCTTTGGCATCGAAACGGCTCCGTAGGACGGACAATGATTACTACCCCGATGAGATGATGATGAAGATTCGCACATGGAGCAGCCTCGGCAAAAAGCCTTTTGCCGAAAAGACCGGTATCTTTTCATGGGAACTTGTCGTAGCCGTACCGTTTGAGTTGTTTGGCCTCGATTCGGCTGCGCTTCCCGAAAAAATAGACGTCAATTTTTACAAGTGCGGAGATAATACCTCCCTGCCGCATTACCTGTCGTGGAACAGGATTGAAACTCCGGAGCCGGATTACCACCGTGTGGACTTTTTCGGGGAGATGTATTTTTAACCGATACGTCGGTTGCATATCCGTTAGCTGTCGCAGTCTCCTGCCAGACAACGATTATCTGCGGCAAAGGGTGCGGAACTGGCAGTATTGGCAAATATCCTTGTTTTCGGTTTGGTCGAACGGTCGGTCTTTGTCGAATATCCCGGAAATGCATGTTTTCAACAGTTCTGCATATTCATCGAGCATTCCTCTTTGCGTTACGGCCAAATCGGTAAGGGGCTCTTTCCCGCTGATTATCTGCCACGTAAAATCCGAATCGTAATATTTTTTCAGGGAGTATATCCCGGGACGTATGGCTTCGGGTTCGTTTTGCAGATACAGGAGTGCGTAGAAAAAGAGCTGGAATACGGCTTTGTTCCGTTTGTCGTTTCCGGGTTCAAACAGCGATTCTACCGTGTCGAACCTGAGTTCGGCATTGCCGCTTTTGTAGTCTATTATGTTTGTCGTATTTCCTGTTTTATCGACTCTGTCTATAAACCCTTTCAAATTTACTTCCTTGCCGCAATCTATGGGAATATTCCCCTTTATTTTAAGTTCGGTGTCTATATATTGGAACGGTGTACGGTCGGCATCTATCTCAAGCGTCCGTTTTACCATTTTGCGGATAATCTCTCCTCTTAGGAACAGACGGCCTGTAAGCCGTCTGGGCTTGCTGCTTTTAAAATATGTTTCGGCAAAACTCTTTTCTATCAGTTGGGTAAGGCGGGTATCGTCTCTTTTCAGATTCGTAAGGATGTCCCGGGTAATGTTTTTCCCTCTTAACCGCTCGTACAGGTCGTGCATTATATTGTGGTATATCGTACCGTACGAGGCTGCATCCAAATCTTCCAGCACTTCTTCGTCTTCTTCCAGCCGCTCTATGTATGACAGATAGAATTTCAGCGGACAATCTATATAGGTGTTCAACGCACTTGCCGAGAACGCATGTTCGCCTCCTTGTGTGAATGACAATATTTTGTCATAGACTGCTCCTGTCTTGTTTATTTTGATTGTAATGCTGTCGCCCGGATATATCTTGTAGCTCGGTTCCCGTTCTTTAAGCAGAGACGGGTGCTTTTGAAGATACTGGTATTTCAACTGATATACGAATCGGCTTACTTCTCCGGTACGCAGTCCTTCCGCCCGCGTGTCGTATATGAGGAAAACCCGTTTTGCCCTCGCAATCAACCGATAGAAATAATATGCGGTAATGCTGTCGCGATGTTCCGATACCGACAGCCCGAATCCCATGCGCAGATTGTACGGGATAAAGGTCTCCGTCGATTTTCCGGCGGGGAATATCCCTTCATTTACGGTAAGTATTATTATGTTCTCGAAATCGAGGCCTCTTGTCTCAAGCACTCCCATTATCTGCAATCCGGAGAGCGGTTCCCCTTTGAAGGCTACTTTTGTCCCGACGGATATTTTTTGCAGCAGTCTGAAAAACGTATCGGGATTCATCTCTTCTTTACTGCACAATGGAAGCAGTTTGTTTATTGTAGTATCGTACTGGTAAAGGAATTCTTTCTCTATGGCCGATATGCTGCTTTTTTCTTCCGTACCAGAGTCGATTAATGAAGCTATCGTCTTTTTCAGATATTCCGCCGCTTCCGTTACATTGGAGACATGCTTGAACAGATATTGCAACTCTTCGGGTATCTCCGATTCTTTTACATATACCTTGTTCCCGATTTTTATTTCCGTTTCGAAATCGCATACACTCTTGCCGAATTTGCGCTTTACGTACGGACTGGAGAGTATCGTCAGGATATTTTTGTAATAGAATGATTTGTTGCCGTCCGAATCGGATCTGACTCTTTTCTGCATTTCGAAGAGTATCTGGAAAAATCCGTATAACGGTGTTTCGCTTAGCGGATACCCCATCGTTACATTTATATCGGCATATTTTTCGGGTATAGAATAGAGCATGGGCATTAGCAAACGTTCGTCGGGCAGTATTACAGCCGTGTTTATCCCTGCTTTTGAAATGTTTTCTTTATCCGATACGGCGGGAATATTCTCCAATATCTCTTCGGCATATTTCGTTTGTCCCGTATTTGACGGCACGCCTATTACTTCTATTTGCGGATATTCAGTTATGGCCTTTTCGTTACATTGGTAGCGCGACGGAAACTTCTTTATATTGTCGGACAGAAATACGGCGGCTTTGTTGTACATGTCTTTAAGGGCGGGGGAATTGGCATCCCAGTAGAAGTCGCCCGTACCCGAAATCTTAAGGGCTTTCATTAGTTCCTCCTCAGCAGGGGTAAGCAGATTAAAGCCGACGAATACCACTCCGGAGTATCCTGTATCCAGTTCGCCGTTTGCCGCTTTTTCCGCGACATCCCGCATTATCATCCCTTCATATCCTTTCCCTGCAGCTTTCAACTCGTTTTTGACTGAGGAATAAAGTTCGTACAGTATATTCCATACGGCAATGAAGTTGCGGGTTTTGTCGCTAAGGTTCGGCGACTTGAAGTTTTCGCAGAAACGGGTTATGAATTTCAACTGTTCGTCCGTTAGCGGCAGGCCGAAATGCGCATCTATCTCCTTCAATTCCTTTATGTTGGAGAAAAGCGCCGGTGCGTCAATCATATACTTGTCAATATCGTTGAAATCATTTGTCAGGATATCGCCCCAGTATATGAAATCGTCGAAACGCTCTTTTGTTTTTGAAAGCCTTTTATAGTGTTTGTAGATTATGAACAGCAGTTCTACCCTGTCAATAACGGAGTATTCGGACATGCTTTCGAAAAATTCGCTTATCGTGAATATCGACGGTGAGAAAATCGGTTTGCCTGCAATATCTCCCAGATATTTGCCGAAAAATATCCCTGCCCTGCGGTTCGGGAATACAAACGCATAATTTCTGATATTCTCCCCTACTCTGTTGTATATGGTTTCTGCAACACTGTATAAAAACGGTTTCACTATTATCTGTTGTATCGGTTTGCGAATATTACCTTTTGAATGCAATTTTACTAAAAATACCTGTATTTATCGGCCAAGCATACCGATAATTTGACAAACCCGCGTTTTTATCATTTATGCAGATGCTCTGCCCTATCGGTAAATTATTTAACTTTGCAGTGCTTTTTTAAAAAGCCTCCTTTATTCCGGAATATGGTAAGGGGTATTGTAGTCTTTTATAATTCGTTTTTTACCGATGATTTCTGTTGATGCACTCTCTGTTGAGTTCGGGGTTACCGTATTGTTCGATAATATCTCGTATGTTATAAACAAACGGGACAGGATTGCTCTTGTCGGTCGCAACGGCGCCGGAAAATCGACCATGTTGAAAATAATAGCCGGCGTTCAGAAACCCACCCGGGGAGCTGTCAATTATCCCAAAGACATAACTGTAGGGTATCTTCCACAACAGATGCCGGTAACAGATACGAAAACGCTGTATGCCGAAACGGAAGAGGCGTTTTCCGATATTTTCAGATTACAGGAGCGTATTGCCGCAATAAATGATGAGTTGGGCAGCCGGGATGATTACGAGTCGGCGGAATATCATGCGCTGATTGACGAACTTACTGCCGCAAATGAAAGAATCTCTATTATAGGC
>JADIMW010000010.1 GCA_017694415.1 Candidatus Caccoplasma merdipullorum | reverse complement strand
CTTCTACTATCGCCACTATGTGATTGCGCATCTCGGCCTGTAGCTGTATGTCGGAATAGTGCTCGCGTTTAGAGTATGCTGCTCTTGCATCTTCTATTACATCGAGTATCTTGTTATCGACTTTGTATTTTTCTATTTCCGTCTCTATATCGTAAAGCTCTTTCGATATTATTGACAACCTTTCATCGATAAATTCGCCGGTTTTAGTGGCTTCTATGTTTTTATTTTCAAGTCCTTGCAGGTTATATAAATCGATTAGCGTATTTAAAAAGTCTTTGCCGCGTTGTATGTTGGCATCTGTTACAGACAAAGAAATTAAATTGGTCCGTTTGTTGGGAACATACGATTCCAGCATCGAAGCCCAGTCTTCGGCAACCATACCATAACCTGCAACCAGAATCTCTGTTTTTAGTTTTTCTCCGGGAACATAATTCTCCGTTGTTGTAAGCGTAAACAACCCGTAAGGTGTTTCTATTGCTACGGGAAACTTATCGGCTTTCTTCTTTTCCTTGTACTTGGCTATCTTCGTATTTACGGTTATCTCACCTTCCTTGGTTACATTGACTTTGAATATCGCCGGAACTGAAAGTGTGTCTATCATGCTTTCGGGGGCATATACATCGACAGGATAATTATCGTATGCATCTATCTTTTTTATCGGGTTCTTCTTTATATAATGGAGCCTGTTCAATCCCAACAATTTTACGGTATTGGTAAGATTGGTGTGCGACGTTATTACATATATCTCGTCATCGACGTTGCCGCTGCCTCCTCCGCCGAAACTGCGCATCAGAATATTCTGCATGTTACCATTCCCGCCGTCAGAACTTTGCTGCTTTACCAAAACATTTGCAATTATCTTGTATGTTGGCGGTACTATCCATATGTATAAGAAACCGATTACTCCGCAAATAAATATCGTTGCGAAAAAAAGTTTCCAATGGTTAATATAGCCTTTTATTATTGAAATAAAATCGATGGAATCGTTGTTTTTGTTATTCATAATCTTTTCGGGGATTATATTATTTGAGTGAGAATGCCATTATCAATGACGATATTATCGATATACCGCTCAGTGTTGTGGATATAATGGAGATATTGGTCTGCTTTTGCGAATTATATCTCGCCATTTGCTGCCGCTCCTTGTTGGGTTCGACGTATATGACATCATTTTTCTTTACATAATAGTATGGCTTGGTAAAAATATCCGGGTTTGTCAAATCTATGCGATAAAAGTTCCTTTTTCCTCCCTCTTCTCTTATCAACAATACATTCGTTCTGTTTCCCTGTATGGATATGTCCCCGGCCAATGCTATGGCGTCCAGTATGGTAAGCCGTTCGCAGTTCAAAGGTTTTGACCCGGGAGCATTTACTTCTCCCAATATTGAGATTTTGCTGTTTAGTATGTTGATTGTTACGATAGGATTTATCACATATTGCGATATTAGCCCTTGCAGATAGTTTTCTGCAGCTTTGCGAGTCATTCCTGCTATCTTTAACCGTCCGAATACCGGAAAGGTTATTTCTCCGTCGCCATCGACTATATATGTCTGCAACTGACCGGATGCGACCAAATCGACCGTTTGGGCATCTTTTACGTTTATTGCCGGAAGGTTGAACGGAGCTACAGTTGCAACATTTTCGGCCGATACGATTATACTGAGTTCGTCATCGGGTTCAATTAACGGTGCATATTCCGATTTGTCCTGAAGTATTTCAGTTACGAGCAACGAATCGGCATTGCCGTATCCCTCGAAATAAATAATGTCTTTCGTACTCTTGCATGAACTGAATGCCAAAACTGTTATAATAAATATCGGTAGTATAAAACGAGCCATATCTCTTTCGTTTTTATTATATATCGTATCTGTTTATAACGCAGACTTGCGCGTATTATTGTGTTTTTACGAGTTTATATCAAAAAAATAATGCTTCGAATAACTCACATGGTGTTATCGGAGCAATAATACTTTCGATTTTCTGAATTGGCAAAGATAATAAATTTTCCGTACGCCTAATACTTGGACGGCAATATTGATAATACAAATTCAACGGGGCGGTGTTTTTGTATTGCGTAGCAAGTATTGAGATTATAATTCTGCCGATATATTGTCATTTATATTGTATTTTTTTTATACAGAGAGTTCATTGCGCTTATATATCAGCCTATTCAAATCGGCATTTTTGTCATTACAAATCTGCGGTATGGGTTTTATATCATCATTTGCTTTAATGCTTCTATGGAAGTTTCACGAGCTTTTTTTATTATGCTGTTTACCGGTTCGTAATTTATCGGCCTGTCTTTTATTGAAAAATCATTATAGTCTTTTATTATTCTGTTTTCCAATCCTATAAGTTTTAAAAGGCTTATATTCCTTGTTTCCGTTTGCTTGTCGGTCAATATTTCAATGAACTGCTTATTGAAGTTTATTGCAAACGCCGTACCGTGAAATGAATCGGTAATTATATATTCTGCGCCTTTGATAAAAGACAGGAAACGCTCTATATCGGGTAAATATATAAGTTTGCCGCCTCTTTTTATTTGGTGCAGCGACGGCGATACCCTATACAACGGAAGTGTTGTGCTTTTTGCAAAGGCTTTTGCATATTTGCCAAATTCCGGATTATTGTGTATTTGATATACCAATATGTATCGTTCTTTTCTATTTTTCGCCGTCATGGTTTCCCACTCTTCCGGAGTCAGTAACAGTGTCGGGTCGAGAACTTGTCCTAAACAGGGTATATTCAACTGTTCCAAAATTTTTACCGCACTCTCTTCTCTTACCGTAATATAATCATATCGCAACAAAAAGGGTTTTTGCTCGTTTAACGCCTGTTCGTTGAGTGCGGTTTTTCCGAAACTCGCGGCATATGATATTTTTTTATGGCCTTCCGGAACAAAATTTAAGAAATAGGCAGGGTCGTAATTTTTATCTGCCACCCGTCCCCATACTTGGTCGCTTCCGGTCATATATATTTCACTGTCGCTGCTTTCGGCATATTCTTCAAGTTCTTTGCATGTTGTGTATCTTTTTGTCAGGCTGAGATATTTTCTTTGCATTGACGAAAACTTCACCTCTGCAATCTTTTCTGAAGGATACCTCAACATTATGTAAATCAATCTTTTTATGGGATTCTTATTCCATTTTTCTTTTCTTCTCAATTGTATCAAAACCCCTTTTATCCCTGTTTCGTCTCTTCTGACATAATCCATGATGCGCACCTGATGCCCGGCTTTTTCAAGTATTTTTTGTGTCGCTATGGTCTGTAGTAATGAACCGTAATTGGAGGGTGAGTGCCGTGTAATAACAGATATTTTCATATCGTGGATGTTTCCTGTTTCATTATCCGCTTTTTATTCAGGTCTTTTTTTATCGTAATGCTCATGTTTGCAACTTATTGCCTGAACTGTTTCTGAATTTCAATCGCATGTATATACTCCGCAGCATTGTGCCGGTCGGTATTTATAGGTAACGATTCTTCAAAGTTACTCTTTTTTCTGTTTTTTGCGGTTTAATTATATACGGATATTTAATTATAGTGTGCTATAGTGTCTTCTCGATTTTTAGTGTTGCGGACTATATATTTCATGGTTTTACTGCTATTTACCGAGCAGCATATTCCTCAGGTCGGGCAATTTGCAAAGGATTCTGTAAAAAAGCGACGGCATTTTTGGCAGTAATTCTACTGTTGTTTGCAAACAAAAGCGTTGTATTTTTTCCAATCTTCCTGCCACCTTTATTTTTATCGTACATTTCTCGCCTTTAAAATATGGTACGAGTCGTTGTTTGCGCAGTATATCGTCAATACCTAATGCCGGGAGGACTTCGTCATACTCTTTTTTTTCGAGTTTCAGTTCGGGTATGCCGGACATGAGCTGCCGACCTGCTTCGGTATGGGATACTACCAGTGTTTCGCCATATTCATTCCGACGCTTTATAGTCCACGGGTCCATAAGGGTAATATCGGCATTTACGGTCGTTCCGAATGGATCTCCGCATATATTACACCCGGGTACTGTCCATAACCTTCTGCCGAAAGGAAGTTGGGCTGCTCTGGAATAGATACATTCTTTGTCGTTTATTTTTACTTTCCCTGGCCAGCCGTCGCCTCGGTAGCGTACTGAAAAGTTCAGTTCGGAGGGTATCGTGGTTCCCATCATTTTTGCGATGAATCGTGTGGAATCGAGTGTTTTCTGCTGTTTGCAGAAGATGCATACTTTTATAAGGTTATTGCATTTTTGCCTCGCTTCTGTTTCTATTGCTCTTATTTGGCATGATGTTCCTACAACAAGCAGTTTGTCGCATTTTTTTATCTCTCTTATATTTGTACACGCCATTACGGTATGATATACGGAGTTCGGCAAACCGATATAACCGGGATTATTGTCGCGTGTGTAAAAATGCCCTTGTGCATATGGATACCGGGGGGTCTTTACAAGTGAATATGCTCCGTCCACTAAACCGCACCGCAGACTTTCGACTATCAATGTTTTACATACGCCTCCTGAAGACGATGCTTTTCGTATGTTTTTATCGGCATTGTATCCAAGATAATATTTTTTTTGCGGGAATTCGTCGAAATAGTCTGCTATCAGGCTCGTGCCGTTCGAGGGGCATGCCTTTACGCATCGGCGACACAAGATGCAGGTTTTATTATCAATATTGATGTTTTGTGTTCCGTCTTTCTTTTGCGTGTACGTTATGGCTGACGTAGGGCATACTTCTCTGCAAATACCGCACTGCTGGCACTTGTCATACTGAAAACTTATTTGTCCTTCGTTCCATGCAAGCACGTCCGTTTCGGTATTATGATTGTTTAGGGCTATATGAAATAATCTCTTTGTATTTTCGGATATAATTGGCCGCTGTCGCTTTTACGTCGAAAACTTCCGATACTCTCATATAAGCTGCTTCGGTTATGTTTGCATCGTTTTTTCCGTTTATAAACAATTCTATTTTTGCCGCACAATCTTCTACATCTCCATTTTTAAAGTAATATCCGTATTTCCCATAATCTATTACTTCCATCGGGCCATCGGTATCCGACACCAATACGGGGACTTTTGCGGCCATGGCTTCTGCTACCGTAATGCCGAATCCTTCGTATATGGAAGCTTGAACGAATAAGTCGTACTCGCACAGATGTTCGAATATATACGATTGGCTTTGCGCTCCCAAAAAGCGGACATGTTTCTCTATTTTAAGTTCTTTAACCATATCGGAAAGATACTCTAAGGATTCGCCTCCGCCTATCAGATCAAGCGTTACATGTTCATACCCTTTGCCCACAAGTTCGGATATGGCTTTTATCAATATGTGTTGTCCTTTTATCGTGTGAACCAATCGGCTTACCTGTACTATCCTGAAGTCTCTGTCTTGTCTATTCTCCTTTTTTGTTTTTATCAGTTCGGGGTTTATCCCGTTGTACACTGTTTCTGAGTTCAATCCAGTACACCTTTTTATGTCCTCTTTAACAACATTGGATATTGCGTATATGTGCCGCGTCTTGTACAGGTATTCCGAGTTTTGCTTTGTACACATCGCATGAAGGGTAACACATACATTTAATTTGCGCAACGGGTCAAACAGGTATCGGGCTATGGAAGAGTAGTGCAAGTGTATTATATCTGGTCCGATTGAATAAATTACACGGTTAAGTTTTAATACATGTACGAAACTTTTTGAACCGACACGTCTTTTAAGGCATATAAAACGTATTCTGTCATCTAAGCTTTCCCTTAATTCGCTATTGACAATGTCGTTTATTACTATAATGCTTACATCATGCCCTAACCCGGACTGTTCGTTTACGATATTGCAGAGCATAGTTTCTATGCCGCCCAACTGAAATCCGTATGTTACGTGTACTATCTTCATCTATATCGTCGTATAACTGTTTACGGCTAATAACTATGACCTTTCTTGTTTTTGCACCGCAAAAGTAATATATTAATTATAAAGTTTAAATATCGCAACACTTTTTTTACAACATATCGTCTTTATCGTCTTTATCTCTCCGTCCGGTTTGGGAATCGGAAAATGTTGATAATTTTGCGGACGGAATTTCATCAATGACAATGAACGGTTTTTCTTTATCGTATATAGCTTTTTCTCAAACGGAAATCATCATATTGTTTGTTACGGCGGTTCTGTTTTTGCTCGGATGTTTGTTTAATATTACGGTAATGATGCGATGCCCGCATTATGCAAAACTGGTGAGGAAGGGTAAGGTATGGTTTTCTGCTGCACGTCCGCCCGTGTCTGTTATTCTTTATACCGAGGACAACATCGAGGCTCTGAAGGTTTCGCTGCCGGCAATCTTGGAACAGGACTATAAATCGTTTGAAGTAATTGTCGTAAACGACGGGGCTTCCGAGACTATAAAGGATTATATCAAATCGCTGACTCCCGTATATGGCAATCTGTATTATACGTTTATTCCCGTAGGGGCTCATTCGTTAAGCAGGAAGAAACTTGCGATTACTATCGGAATGAAAGCTGCGAAATATGATATTGTGGCTGTTACGGAAGCCGGATGCCGCCCGGTGTCGGATAAATGGCTTGAAACCATGATGCGGAATTTCACGACGGATATTGAGATTGTTATCGGCAACACGAAAGAGATTTCTGATATCAGGGCTAAATGGTATCTCGATTTTTACAGGCTTGTTTTTAAAATGAAATTTCTGGGACGTGCGGTAATTAACCGCGCTTATATGGGCGAAGGAAGCAACATGTTCTTTTTTAAGGATTTGTTTTTCAAGATAAAGGGGTTTTCGGAACATCTTGATATTGTATATGGCGAGGATGATGTTTTCATAAACAGGGTTATGACGAGGAGAAATACGAGGGGTGAGTTTTCGCCTGAAGCTCTTGTTGAGAATTATTGCGAGAACAACAACAGTTCTATTTCCGAGATGAGGCTTCGCCGTGAGTTTACTCAAAAACTGCTAAAGGGGGCATCGTCGTTAGTATTGGGGTGCAGAAAAACCGTATCTTGGGGATTTTATATATCGGCTGTTACGTCGATGGTTTACGGTGTTGTTCGTGGTAATGTTGTCATGTCGCTTTTTGCGTTGCTTCTTGTCGTTCTATGGTGGTTGATTGAATCGGCGGTATTCCGCAGCAATGCTCGGGTATTGGGTTCTCCGGCAAAGTGCTCGGCTGCTATATTGTACGATATTGTTTCGCCTGTAATAGATTGCCGTTTTAGGTACAAGGGGCGTAAAACATTGATAAAGAACTATACGTGGAGAATAAAGAGATAATAGGATTAGAGGACAATGGTACAAAAAAACACATGCCGCTCTTCGTTGAAGCGGCATGTGTTTTTTGTTTGTCTCTTTTGCCGTGTTGTATTTATTTTCCCCGTTTTATTGCGGAATAACACCCTCCGCTATTTTAATCTTTTTGTTTTGGGTGATGCCTGCTTTTTTGTCTTTATGGGTTCTTACAACAGCATTATGTTGTGGCGGGTGCACTCTTCTATCTGCTCTTTTGGCCAGATACTGGCTTGAACTTCTCCTACATGTGCTTTTTGCAACAGATACATGCAGAGTCGCGACTCTCCTATTCCTCCTCCTATCGACAATGGCAATTCGCCGTTTAAAAGCATTTTGTGAAATTCCAGTTCGGCTCTTTCGGGACAACCTCTTAATTCCAACTGGCTCTTCAATGCCACGTTATCTACCCTTATGCCCATCGATGATATTTCGAACGGTATTTCCAATATCGGATTCCACAATATTATATCTCCGTTCAAACCGCGGTATCCGTCGCTGTTCATGGTTATCCAGTCGTCGTAGTCGGGTGCGCGCCCGTCGTGCGGTTTACCGTCGGACAGCTCTCCGCCTATTCCTATTATAAATACGGCTCCGTAGCGTTTGGCTATTTTGGCTTCACGCTCTTTCGGCGTAAGTTTCGGATAGAGTTGCAATAGTTCTTCGGAGTTTATGAATTTTATCTCTGCCGGCAACTGCGGGGTTATATGTGGAAATTCATCGTAAACTTCCTGCTCCAGCTCTTTCAGCATTTTATATATTTCTCTGACCGTCTCTTTGAGATAATCGAGATTTCTTTCGCTTGCCGTTATGGTTTTTTCCCAGTCCCACTGATCGACATACAGCGAGTGCAGATTGTCCAGATCTTCATCGCACCTGATTGCATTCATGTCGGTATATATACCGTATCCGGGCGGGATTCCGTATGCTCCGAGTTTTATCCTTTTCCACTTGGCCAGCGAATGTACTACTTCGGCCTTTTCTCCCATGCACTTTATATTGAACGACACGGGGGACTCTACACCGTTAAGGTCGTCGTTTATCCCTGTGCCTGACAGTACGAACAACGGTGCTGTTACGCGCCGCAGTCGAAGGCGTTTCGACAATTTATGCTGGAATGAGAGTTTTATTTTTCTTATGGCTTCTTCGGTGGTTTCGGGAAGGAGCTTCAGTTTATACTGCCGTGGTATGATAAGAGCCATTTATATACGTCTTTTTTAATTTTCCGCACGAAGATAATATAATATCCGTTTACGGCAAAACTATTTTTTTCTCGTTTTTCCAACCTGTTTTTATCTACTGTAGGGGCTCTTCGTACAGGAGATATTTGCTTCGCACTGCTTTGTATCGGGCAAGGTCTTCGCTCCAGCCGGAACGGATTTCTTCAATGCTTTTTCCGGATATTATATCTTGCCGTAATGTGGGGTCGCCGGCAAGACGGTCGAAAAACGACGGCGATGTGAAGAAGGCTGCTCCTTTGCGGCTCAGCTTGTACATACGGAAAAGATACTCCAGCGAGAATCCTTTCGGCGATTCTGCTTTGCGCAGGTCTTCTCCGTAACAGGTTTTTCCTTTGTACATGGGATTTTTGTCGAATCCCGGCAATGCTTCGGGGGTAAATGTAAAGTTTCCCAATGTGCTTATCGGCGCTCCTATGACTTTGAAGGGGTATGTCGTACCGCGCCCTACGCTTATTATGGTCCCTTCGAAAAGGCATAATGAGGGATAGAGCGATATGCTTTGGTCGTCGGGCAAATTGGGCGACGGTTTTACTTTTAATGAATAGGGTTCGCCATGTTTCCAGCCGCTGCATGGTACGACGGTGAGGTTGAGCGATGCGGTGTTTCCCCAGTTTTCGCCTTTTATCATCCGCGCCAATTCTCCTACGGTAAGGCCGTGCATTACGGGCAGCGGCATAGTTCCGACGAAGGAGTATAGCGACGGGACGATAACGGGACCATCGACATAATCGTTGGGATTGGGACGGTCGAGTACCACGAACTGTTTGCCGTTCTCGGCCGCTGCCTGCATTGCATAGTACATGGTGGAGGTATAGGTATAGAATCGCGCTCCTACATCTTGTATGTCGAATAACAGTACATCTACATTTGAGAGTTGTTCGTCCGACGGCTTTTTGTTTTTTCCGTATAACGATATTACGGGTAATTTGCTTACGGGGTCTATGCCGTCCGATATGTGTTCTCCGGCATCGGCTGTTCCGCGGAAACCGTGTTCGGGGGCGAATATTACGGTTATGTCCACACCACAACCTACGAGTGCGTCTATAAGGTGTGTTCCGTCGGAAATCAACGATGTCTGGTTTACTATTGCTCCGACCCGTTTTCCTTTTAAGATATCGGCTTGTCGGGCAATTATATTGTCTGCTCCTGTTTTTATCTGGCCTTGTACTGAAATGGACAGGATAAACAGTAGTGTTGTAAACAGGTGTTTAGGCATATCTTGTTGTTATATGGTGTTTCGGCGTATAAAGTTATCAATTTTATTTGTCTGCCAACAGTATATATTCTTATTGTATCGATATTTTTACTATAATTGCATCGGAATATATCTGAAACTGTTCTTTATTACTTATGAAAACCGTCTCTGTTTTGCCGTCTCTGTTTTTGTCGGCCGTTCTTTCGTGCTTATTGTTTTTTTCTACTGCAAATGTGCTTGCTTCGGATGTTACTCCGGATAACGACAGGGGTGGAACGGAATCTGAATTTTCTCATGCAATTGATATTATGGGTTTTGAAAAACGGCTGTCGGATACTAATGAACTGTATATTATACGAAATAACACCGAAAATACCATAACGCTTGTCAAATTGCGGGTTTACTATAAAACACCGAAAGGTGAAATGCTCGATTACAGGGAGGTGATTTTGTCGGGGGAACTTCTGCCTAATACGACGAAACAGTTCGAGACTCCGAGTTTCGACAGGGCAAAACGGTATTACTATCTTGAGGGAAACCCCGGCAGCAAGAGGACTAACGGCTATCCTTTTATTATCACTTACGACCTTATGCGATACGATATTGCCATTACCGAATAGGAGGTTCTGCATCGTACAAAATACCGTTTTATATATTTTTATCGGTTCTTTATTCTTCCGGCCTGAACAAAAGGGTTCCGGAACATGTTTGGTTGATAGGTTGCCGCACTGGATTATGCGGTAATCGGTCATTTTTATTGGTCTAACTAAATTTTAGGAGGTTTTTATTATGATGCCTGTAAAGAAAGCTCAGAACTGGCTGCCGGTTATCTTCAACGATTTTTTCGGGAATGAATGGATTGAACATCTTGCGAAGAATGCGACTCCTGCCGTAAACATTATCGAAAGCGACAAGATGTACGAAGTGGAGATTGCCGCTCCGGGTCTTACTAAAGACGACTTCAATATTCATATTGATGACGATAACCGTCTTGTTATTACTGTTG